>JAQWSU010000057.1 GCA_029243025.1 Pirellulaceae bacterium
ACGATAATTCTTGCTGCTGAACAGGATTACAAAGACATTCGGTTTACCCGGAAGACGTTCGCTGAGGCTCGGGCAACTTATGATCTGCTGCGGCAGGCCGATCGCATGCAAATGTTTTCCTTCAATGATAAGCACTCATTCAGCCGACCTCGCCGTCAAGCGGCGACGCAGTGGATGCGGCAATGGTTGTTGGGCGATTCAAATCCCGTGATAGAACCCGAGTTGGCTACCTTCGAAGAAAAAGATCTTTGGGTTACAGAATCAGGGCAGGTACTTCGCGAGTTTCCCGATGCAGTCTCTGTGGCCGCGTTGAATCTGAGCCGAGCGCGCCAGTTGGCTTCGGCACGTAAGGATTTCTGGCAAACGCACGAAATTTCTGATGCATTGAAGAAAGTCCGTGAATTGGCTGGCATTGCCGAAATGATCGGTCCGACCGAAATCGAACGTTGTGGTCTGATCGATCGCGGTGATTACCAGATTGAAAAACTGATCCTGCGTCGAGAAGGTGAGGTTGCTGTTCCTGCCTTGCTGACTCAGGCAGTGCCAGCGGTCGAGAAATCGCCGGTAGTTCTTTATGTGGATGGGGCGGGTAAGGCGTTTGGGGCCTCCCCCGGGGGACCGGTCGAGAAACTTGTGCGGTCCGGACAGGTTGTGCTCAGTCTCGATTTGCGCGGTTGTGGAGAAACATCTGATCCTCCCAATCCGATCATTTATGTAGCTGGCGACCACCGGCCCGCGATGTGGTCAATGCATCTGGGTAAAACGTTGCTTGGTCAACGTGTCGAGGATATTCTGGCCGCGTTGTCTTGTGTTCCACGTCTGATGGAAATGGAGGAGACAATGAAGATTGATCTTGTCGGTGTCGGGAAAGCAGGGCCGGTAGCGCTTCACGCAGCCTGCTTGGATTCTCGCATCGATCGGTTGACGCTGCGGGAGTCAATTAGTAGCTGGGTGGAAGATGTGGTAGCACAACCACGCGACCTTCACGTTATCAGTCACGTTGTGCCCTCGGCCCTCAAGTTTTACGATCTTCCTGATCTAGCGGCGCTACTTGGAGATCGATTGGCCCTGGAATGAAAAAGAGGGTAGTGAAACTCTTTGAGCCGGAAATCCGAACAGATTTCCAACAACGTCTTGAAAAAATAGATGCCTCCATTCATCTTTGTGACGGCGTTGTCCCCTCAGTGTCAACGCCTGCGGATCTTTTTCGCCCAGCGATTTCGATTTCAGTTTCCGCAAGTGAATCGTGATAAGATGGGGGTTGGCTTTGTAAGGAGTCGGCAGGCTCTGAAGGCTCTCGAAAATTTCTTGTGTGAAAAAATAGTGATGCAAATACGTTCAGATTTTTCTTGCTCCAGCCGGAGAACGCTGGTGCCTCAGGTTCGCAATATCGCGATGTGGTTAGTGGGTGTCGTTGCGATGACAGGCGCAAGTCAGCGAGCTTACTCCGTCACACCCCGTGACGTAGTTAACGAGTCACTAGAACGCGTGCCGGCAACCGCACCCGCTGATGCAGCCAATACGCTGCGTTTGCAAAATGGATTTCGAGCCGAATTGATTGCGGCTGAACCTCTGGTGACGGATCCAATTGCCATGCAATATGACGAGAACGGTTTAGGCTATGTCGTGGAAATGAACGACTATCCCTACTCTGATAAGTCGCACGACGAGTCTTGGACGGATCAAACCTCCGCTTCGATCGGACGGATCCGGGTGCTGGAAGATACCGATGGGGATGGGAAGTTCGATCGATCGACTATTTTTGCCGATAAGCTTTCATGGCCGTCCGGTATCGCTTTGTGGAAAGGAGGGCTCTACGTTGCTGCCACGCCTGACATTTGGTATCTGAAAGACCTCGATGGTGATCGTCGCGCGGATGTACGCAGAAAGGTGTTCGCCGGCTTTCGGAAATATAATGTTCAGGCGATAATCAATAACCTTCAATGGGGACTGGATCACCGCATTTATGCTGCGGGATCAAGCAACGGCGGCAGCATTTCTGCCGTTTCAGCAATCGATAACCAGGCAGACTTGAATGATTTACGTCGCGACGAGCAACCAGTTCGGTTGGGTCGTAATGACTTTTGTTTTGATCCTCGGTCCGAGCAATTTGAATTGGTTTCGGGAGGGGCTCGATTCGGTCACACTCGAGACGATTGGGGAAATCGATTTCTTTGCAATATACGTAATCCGGTGCAACAGGTTGTTCTCCCGGCCCATTACCTTGCACGCAATGCTTTTCTTCCTGTCCAGTCCGCGATCCACGATGTGGCAAGGTCCGGCGATGATCTTGCCGTTTTTCAAATCAGTCCCGCGGAACCATGGCGAGCAATCAAAGCTCGCCGATTGGCTGCCAATCAGGCTACCAAATCACCGTACGACTCAACCGTTGCAAAAGGTTTCGTCACTTCTTGTAGTGGAGTAACGATTTATCGGGGCGCTGCCTATCCTTCAGAATTTTATGGAAACGCCTTTATTGGTGAGGTTGCGGGTAACCTTGTCATGCGCTATCAGATCGACTCGATGGGGATCGGGTTTACGGCAGCTCGCGCACACGATCGCGTTGAATTTCTGGCCTCAACGGACAACTGGTTTCGACCTGTCAATTTCATCAACGCCCCGGATGGGACGTTGCACGTGTTGGACATGTACCGCGAGACGATCGAACATCCGTGGTCGATGCCGGATGATCTGAAAGCTCAGCTTGACCTGACGAGTGGTCGAGACCGCGGACGCATCTTTCGTCTGACTCCACCCAAATATCGAGCTGGGTTTCAAGAACCGAGTCCGCCGCGTCTGGGATCTGCGACCATCATCACATTGGTTGATGAGTTGGAGAATCCAAATTCGTGGTGGCGCGATACGGCACATCGATTGATCTTTGAACGCCAGGATTCTGCAGCAGTTGCGTTATTGCAGAAAAAGTTGCGACACAGTTCGCTTCCCGTTGCGCGACTACACGCACTTTGGGCGCTGAAAGGGCTGAAGGATCTCTCCTGTGAGGATCTTAAGGTGGCCCTTGCTGATACCAGTCCGCAGGTACGCGAACATGCTGTACGATTGTGTGAGTCGCAGTTGCAGCAAGAGCCCGAATTGTTACCGTTGATTCTTGCCATGGTGTCCGATGACAACAGGCGTGTTCGATTTCAAGCAGCGTTGACGCTCGGAGAAATTCAGAGCGATCAGGCGACGACCGCTCTGATTTCACTCGCTAAACAAGATGTGGCAGAGCCGTGGTCTCGCATTGCCGTGCTTAGCTCTCTTTCCGACTCGAGTGTGCCGTTTTTGTTGAACTTGTTAGAGGACACCGACTTTGGAGCAGACGAGGCCGGTCGGCAGATGATGGGGCAACTTGCGTTTGGTGTCGGTGCACGTGGTGATTGGGAGGACCTCAATGAAGTCCTTACAGCATTGGCAAATCATCGAGCTGGGATTCAGGGTGCAAAGAAAGCAGCGGTGCAAGCGTTAGTTGAGTTTGAGGTTGTGAGCAACCTTGGTATGGGGTTGCGACGAACGCGGAACAATCTAGACCATTTGGCAATCGACACGACTGCGGGTGGTCAACTGGTGAAGACGATGTTGCTGGCGGCACACAGTTCAGTGTTGTCTTCGGATCGTGAGATGCTGAATCGGTTGCAAGCCATTGATCTGGTGGGCTTGGGTGGATTTCGAGCAGCTCAGAAAAGCTTGGCGAGCTTGCTTGACGCGAGGCAGCCTGCCGAGTTGCAGCGTGCTGCAGTCCACACATTGACTGGCTTTTCCGAGCCTGACGTGGCGGGATTACTGCTAGAGAAATACGCGGTACTTACTCCTGAACTCCAAGCGGAAGTGGTGACGCGTTTGCTAACGCGAGAAGACTGGCGCCTCGCCGTGTTCGATGCTATCGAGAATCGTCTCGTCCCGGCCACACGCATTCCAGAAGTTCGGCGTCAAATCTACATGAAAAGTCCCGATCCGACCTTTCGCGATCGGGCAATCAACTTGTTTGCGGCCGATTCGCCCAGTCCGCGTGAGGAGGTCATCGCCAAATATCAGCAAGCCTTGCAGCAATCGGCAGATGCAAAACGTGGTGAGGCCGTTTTGAAGCGAGCGTGTCTCAATTGTCACCGATTGGGTGACGAAGGAGGTGAGGTAGGACCGAATCTGGCAACTGTTCAGCATCGAAGTCCGAAAGAGTTACTGGTAAGCGTGCTTGATCCAAATCGGGAGGTGTCTCCGAATTATATGCAATATCTGTTGCTCACCCGGGATGGTCGATCACTAACGGGTATCATCGCTGATGAGACCTCGACCAGCATTACGCTGCGTCCAGCGGAAGGTACAACACAAATCTTACTTCGAAATGAAATTGACGAAATTCGCAATTCTGGGATTTCCATCATGCCGGAAGGACTAGAAAAAGATATTTCGCCGCAGCAGATGGCCGATCTGATCGCATACTTGTTGAGCAAGAGGAAGTAGAACGGGGAATATGATCTGGGATCTTCATTGTCATTTGTCAGGCGTGGAGGGCAGAACGCCTGATGAACGCATTGCAACTTTGATGAAATATGCGGATCGAATGGGGATCGATCGATTGGTCTTTTTTATGGGATTCCCATTTGCCCCCAACCCGTCACCGGCTGAGTTTCGACGGCAAAACGATCAGGTAATTCAAGCGCTTTCCCATTGGCACGATCGCGCGTTTGGCTTTGCCTACATTAATCCCAATCATCTAGATGAAAGCTTGTTAGAAATCGATCGTTGTATTCGTGATGGTCCGATGGTGGGCATTAAACTTTGGGTTGCGATGAATTGTGACCATAAGAATCTCGATCTGATCGTTCGACGTGCCTGGAAATACAAGGCCGTTGTTTTTCAGCACACCTGGCAGAAGACAACGGGTAATCTTGACGGCGAATCAACGCCGAATGATTTGGTTGCATTGGCGGGGCGACATCCCGATATACCGATGATTTGTGGACATACTGGCGGTAATTGGGAACTCGGGATTCGTGCCGTGCGTCACGCAAAGAATGTTTCGATCGGAACGGGAGGATCGGATCCAACCGCTGGCTTTCTCGAAATGGCAGTGCGTGAATTAGGTGCGGAACGAGTGCTTTACGGAAGCGACATCGGAGGTCGCAGTTTTGCCTCACAGCTGGCAAAGGTTCGAGGCGCTGAGATTCCCGACGACGCCAAAAGGTTGGTTCTTGGGCAAAATCTCAAGCGAATGTTGTCCGGCATTCTGAACGAAAAGGGAGTCCGGTTTTGATTATCGACTCGAATGTTTATCTGTCTCGATGGCCTACTCGCCGGTTGCCATGCGATGAAACTCCTTTGCTGGTAGCAAAGCTGAAAGAGAATCAAGTGCAGGCTGCATGGGTGGGTTCGTTTGACGGGATTTTGCATAACGATATTTCTGCGGTTAACTCAAAACTCGTCTACGAATGCGAAACGCATGGCAAGGGATTGCTGGTGCCTTTTGGGACGATCAATCCCATGCTTCCCGACTGGCAAGAAGATCTACGGCGATGTGTGGAAGAATATGGTATGCCAGGGGTCCGACTCCATCCTAACTATCATGGCTATGGGTTGGACATTCCCGTCGTTCAGGAATTGTTCGCGCTGTGCGAGCAGCATCGTCTCGTTATACAACTGGTCCTTCGAATGGAAGACGAACGTACACAGCATAGACTGTTGCGAGTGGCAGCGGTTGACACGAAACCGCTCGTCAAAATTCTAAAGAGATACCCGGCGCTGCAGCTTGTGGTCCTGAACGGACTGCGAACATTATCGGGTGATGCAGCCGCTGAGTTGATAGCTGCTGGTAACGTTTGGTTTGAGATTTCGATGCTTGAAGGCGTCGGCGGAATAGAAAACTTCTTGAAGAATGTGCCGCTGGACCGAATCCTGTTCGGCTCCTATTTCCCGTTTTTCTGTTTCGATTCAGCGGTGCTCAAATTACGTGAATCGGAATTGGGAGGTGTCCTGGTGGATACGATTCAACAGGGAAACGCCAAGCGGCTTATCGATCCCGATTGAACACCGGGTGCTCAACAAAATGTTCACGTGTTGGGATTTGCTGAGCGATAGATCGATACGCAGTGGATCGATTTCTGAGCTCACAGGTGAAAGCGTCTGGGGCTAGAAAGATCAGGGCGGGCGGAATCTTAGTCCGCAATGGCCAAGACCCCGCCCGTTATCTTCTACTCCACTTATTTGTCGGTGGAATTCAGCTCTTTTCCGTAAAGTCGATTCGCGACGAGATAATCGCTGTTGTATTCCTCAACGGAAAGGATTTTCCCGTCCTTGAACTTGAAGACCCAGACGTAGTCGTTGTTGTAGGGGCCATATTTGGCGTCGGAATTGCCTTTTTGAAGCACGGCTACTCCGTCCTTATCAGCGATGACATCAATCGTTTTCAGGGTAATCCCATTGGGGACCGCTTTGCCGATATGGGGGAGCCACTTGGTGAAAAAGGATTCTCGGTCATAGGGCACCCCATAAGGGACGAGTGTGTCTTTGATTTTTCCCATGTACGTAAAAGTGAAATCGTCGTGTAATATTGGCTTGATCTGGATGGCGTCCGTCAGCAGATATTTGAAGAAAGTCTCAGTCATTTTTCGATTTTGTGCTGCAGCAAACCCCGGACCCTTTTTTCGCTTAAGTTCGATGGCGGGAATGGGAGTAAATTCTTTGTCGTTGATCACACGACTCGGCATTTCGATCGTCAAGGTGTTCCGATCTTTTTTGGTTTTCCTGACCGAATACTTTGACAGGGTGCCGTTGACGGTATTTTCGACAAGGGTCAATTCATGACCTTTCTTGATCAACTTGACTGTTCCGCTGTTTGACCACTGCACGTCACCATCCAGCCCGAAGCTAATCACCTTCAGTTCATCATTTTTCGCGTCTAGGAAAATGACTTCCGTGCCAGTGCTGAAATTCTTCTTGCTCGACTTGTAGTTGACCTGCCATGTTTGTTCGACAGCCGTCTTTTCCGATAACCAGCGGTAACGAATGTTCCACTCAAGTTCGCCTTCTTCCGTCGTACCTTCAAAACCTCCGAATGCTTTTGATTGACCGGTCCAGTTGCCAATGAAGGGACCAAATCTTCGCTGGAGAGTCTTATCGGCGACCGCGTGTGTAGTGCAAATGCAGATCATTGCGACAGCAAATATGATAGGAACGCTTGAGTGCAGCTTATGGGATTGCCGTTTCATTGTGGTTTTTTCTCGATATAAGGGTTGGCGTCAAGTGACTGACGATTCAATAATGCCGATTGTCTGTTTGCCCGATTTGCATATCAAGCATCGGTTGTTGACGATTTTCTGTTTGCGAGGATTTGGATTGCTCTCTTGGGTCCGAAAAGCATGTGACGCAAATTAGGAAGTGGTGCTTGCCTATCCGCCAATTCGATACAGATGGTTTCGCGTTCGTAGGAAGATTGCACCGTCGGCAACCGCCGGTGAAGCAAAGCAGCCATCGTCCAGTTGGTTTTCAGCTAACAATTGATAGCGTTGCCCCGGGGCGATCACGAATGTCTTGCCCGATTCGCTGACAATGTAAATTCGATTGTCGGCGTAAATAGGTGACGCGGCGTAGTTGCCACCAATTCTCTTCCGCCAGATCGAATTGCTTGTCTTGGCGTCACGGCATGTCAAGACACCGTTGTCGTGGATGCAGTACAAGAGACCGTCGATATACAGGGGCGAAGGCCGTTGAGGAACTCCCTTTTTCAGACGCCAAATGACCCCGGTGTCGGTGATGTCACCTCGGGCCGTGGGGTTGATTGCGAGCATCTTGGCATCGATGCAACTGGTCGTTAGGTAAATGATGCCGTTCCCCAATACCGGGCGAGCCGTGGCAGAATCACCCAGAAAGCGAACTCGCCAAAGTGGATTGCCATCGGCGGGATTGTAAGCGATTGCCGAGCGTGCCGCCGTTGTGACAAGTTGCTTCGATCCATCGTGGCTGATCAAAAGCGGTGTGCAGAATGATTTTTTTCGTTCGCCATTGTCCGAGTTGTAGGCAATATCTCGCTGCTGCCGCCAAATCGTCCGGCCGGTCTTTTTGTCCAACGCAATCAGAAACTGAATGTCCATGCCATCGAACTGCAAAACCAATTGATTGTCGGCCAGGATGGGTGATGAACCTGGGCCGTGTCGGTGATCCACAACCAGGTCGTTGCGGATCCAACGGGTCCGGCCAGATGTTGTGTCGAGACAGGCGGTACCATAACTGCCAAAGTGGACATAGAGATGTTCCTGGTCGATCACCGGTGTGGGGGATGCGTGGCTATTTTGTAAATGGGTCGGCTGCGGTGTGACATTCTCGAACAATTTGCGATGGTGAATGATTGATCCCGTTTTGATGTCGATACAGATTGCGTCGAGCTGTTGTCCTTCATTGCGAGCCGTGGTCAACCAAAGTTGGTCTCCTCGGATGACAGGCGACGAATGTCCTTTTCCAGGAATCGAAATCTTCCAAGCAATATTGGTTTGCTCATCCCAATCGATGGGGGCAGATTGCTGGTGAGCGTGGCCGTCTCCACTCGGACCACGAAATTGCGGCCAGTTTTTCGCTTCGTCATTGCTCCGAGTGGTCCCGGGAAGAATCGCCATTAGGAGGCCGATAAGTAGGGATGACACAGTTGCCTCCTAGATTAGCTTGTATCCAACACGTAGTTGGACAACATGGATCCAAAGTGGACGAGTGAAGTTGAACACGAATGCTTATTGTAGCAAACTGGATCGTGCGTACCGAGGAGTATTTCGGTTCGAGCACGGTACGGGGGTACGCTTGTCGTGCTCATTAAGATGGACGGAGCCGATCCGGGTCAGGGTTTCTGTTTGAATCGAAGTTCCGTGCTCGGACGAACAACGTCGTTGGTGAAAAAGGACACAAATCCTTCTTGTTCAACCTTGCCAACTTCTATTTCAGCGAGTTTGACGATGGGAATCGATACGGCGCCATCAAGGGTTGATTGTCCTACTCGTTTTGCGGCTTCGGCTTGCAGAGGTGTGAAAATCAGACGGCAACTATCCGCCAACTTGAAATGGAAGTTTGCACCGTCTGCTTTGAGATCCGAATTCGCAATATCCTCGGGCGGTTTGCTGATGTCGACGATACTCGCAATGCGACCGGCAGGAAGGGAGAACTTTCGAATTCTCTTCGGGCAATTCGGTCTTCTTGTAATTATCATCAGTAGCAGATCTGCCACGGCTTTCACCTGGTGTTTTTTCATGCGGTATACTAGTCGTCTTGGAGTCGAATCCACAACGCAAGTGATTGCTTGAAATGGAGACGGCGCCCCGATGATGTGGTGTGCTCTTTCCTAACAACGATAACGTCATTTCAACTGCACGAGTGTTTACCCATGTTCAGTAAAAATGTTCTGTTGACGAGACTCATTTTGTTCCTGCTGGTGTACTGCCTCTCGGATTCTATTTCTGCACAAGAAGGCGGCCGACGTCATCCTGAAAATGAGCTTCAGTCGCGTCCGGCCATTCGCATCAGCGTAGGCAACTCGAATGCGGATATTCTTGGGAACGATAATCGGGCTCTCCAAGCTGCTGTCGATTACGTGGGGAGTCTCGGGGGCGGGACAGTTGAAATTCGCCCGGGTGAATACTTGATGAGAGATTCGTTGCACTTGCGCAGTCGCGTCACGGTTCGAGGGGCTGGCGAAAAAACGGTTTTGAAGAAAGACCGTGAATACCGCACACCGTTGGTTCTCGATGGAGATTTTGGGGAAGCGGCAATTACGGTTCGGGATACGGATGGTTTCGAGTTTGGTCGAGGTGTTTATGTTGCGTCGAAAAAACAACGGAACTTTCATGGTGTTTGTGCCACGATTCTCAATGGAAAAGGCAACTATTTTACCTTAAGCCGCCCCATGAACGCGGATGTCATGGTTGCGGATGGTGGTTTTGCAGCGACGATTCACCCTGTCATCAGTGGCTACAATCTTCAAGATGCGCGGGTCGAGCGACTGACCGTTGATGGCAATCGGGCAAATAATCCGACGAAGGTGGACGGCTGCCGCACGGCGGGTATTTTTCTCTACCGGGGTGACAATTGTGTGATTCTCGATTGCCAAGTACGCGACTATCAAGGGGACGGGATCAGTTTTCAGCAGTCGAACGACGTCAAGGTGGATCAGTGCATTGTGACGAATTGTGCCGGCTTCGGACTTCATCCCGGTAGTGGCTCGCAGCGTCCTGCTGTCACGAATTGCCGCGCGACCGGTAATGACGAGGACGGCTTCTTTTTTTGCTGGCGAGTTCGCGGTGGTGTCGCTGAAGGAAACTGGTTGGAGGGAAACGGTGGTTACGGCATGTCGATCGGGCATAAAGACAGTGACAACTTTGTCCGAAACAACACCATTGTGGGAAATAAACAAGGTGGTGTTTACTGGCGAAAAGAAACGCAGCCGATGGCCGCTCACAACATTACCTTTGAAAACAATCAGGTTCGTGACAATATTGGCTGGGGACTGTTTGTTGATGGAGCGACCAACGGCACAATCATTCGAGACAATGTCATCGAAGATACGGGGAGCGGCAGACAGGAGACTGGTGTAGTGATTGGTGCTGAAGTTCGAACAATTGCCATTGAAAATAATCAGATTAAGGCAAAAGTACAGTTGTTGGATGAAAGAACCAAGTGATGAGCGGATACAGCAAATTTTCGATGAGAAATAAGATGAAGGATTGTCAGCGAAAACGGGCTTCGGTGTGGTGGGTGCAACCAACACCGATCATCGGCCTAATCTGCGGTTTGCTATTGTTTCTCCGTGTCGGCTTTGCTCAGCAGCCGGACGAAATGAAGGCGAAGCAGCCGGAACTGATTGGAGTTCCGGCTCGCTATCACATTGATGTTGAACGCTATCGGTTTGGTCAAACCAACGTTGACGACCCGCATTTCTATCCGATTCCACAGGACAAGGTCAGCCGCGACAGTTATAGGCAATGTATTGACGCGATGAATCCCAGCCAGATCGCCAGCAATCCTCGGCATGGGATGAGTGGGCCTCAAGTATTCCTGCCGGTTTTGGCCAAATTTGCTCAGACCGGCGAGCGGAAGTGGTCAGATGCCTGCATCGCGATGTTGCGTGATTTTCATGAAGCGATGAAGCGGCAAGTCAGCGACCGAAAATGGTTTTGGCAATTCGAACATCCTGCGGCTTTGATTCCCATTTATCGCGAGCAGCTTCTTGCCCAAAGTGCGATGCAAGCGGATGACGAATGGTTTCGTGAATTATGGTTATTTTACTGTCGTAATCTCCACGTATGGGATTCCGAGCCGGTTGAATGGCGAGGGGCCTGTCACCGCTCGATGCCGGAAGGTTATGCGAAGGGGCGAGCCGCCGCCTGGTATCCCGATATTCCCGAAGCGAAACAATGGGCCCACTATTCGCAACTGGTCTTCAACGACTTTTGGCGAATGAAGGACGTCCCGCAAAACGATACGGGCTACATGATGGGGCCGTTAATCATTTTGGCCTGCGGAGCAGATCAATGGACGAGCGATGACCGTGCCTACACGGATCCAGGAGTGAAACGATTGTGGGAACGGCTGCTGGTTGAAGTTGGTCCGGATGGGTTGATCAATCCGTACGGGCCGAATGGAGGCTGGAATAGCACAGCCGATTATCGAATCGCGATGTTGGAACGCCTTGCTGCCAAAACAGGAGACGGTCGCTTTCGTTTTGCTGCGGCTAAGTTGCTGAATTATTTGCGTTATCAGTCGAACGATGTCGCTTTGTCCAATGGTGATTCGTCTTACCGGATTGATGCTGGTGCGAATTGGCTGATCGCGCTTGCCTATCTATTTGCTGATGACTCTGTCAAGCCAGTCCAACCATCTCCGGATTCACTTTGGACGACACGCGTCGAGGCGATACGGATTCCGCACACGAACAAAGAAGTCACCGAACGTTTGCTGGGAAACGCGGATCCGCGTGAAAACTTTGGTCATATCTGTTGCAGTTGGTATTTGACTGGGAAGGAATGGCCGGACAAATTGGTCCTGCGAAGCGGATGGGGAAGGGGAGATTTGTTCGGTCTCATTGAGTTACACCCCACAAGTTTTCCAGCAAATCCTGGCGGAATCATGGGGCTGAATCGATGGGGATCGCCGTTCACACAGGTTGTTACTAGCAAGGGTGCGTCTGTCGAAAATCGCCTCCTGATTGAGGATGTTGACTCGACGGTACAACGACGATTTCATCCAGAAAAAATGCGGATCAACGAGTTCTGGCGATCTCGCGAAATGCCTGATATTCAGTCAGAAGTTACCTATTTCAAGGAAACAGCTGCTGCAACTTACGCAACGATTTGTGTTCGTAACATGGATGGCTTGCCGGTCAACTATCGACGCGAGATTGTTTTCGTAAAGAATCGTTTTTTGGCAACGCGGGAATCAGTAGCATTCGAAGAAAGTTTTTCTGCACGAGTGGCGCCGTTATGGAATACTCATAACATTGGCCCTCAGATCGGAAATCACTGGGCCAATACGTTTGTTCACCAACCGGTAGCTGCAAATGGAACGCGCAGTGCGAAATCGCCGCCTGTTGATTTGCTTGTCTGGTTTGCTCCGCGAGATGATTGTCGACTGCAGATGGTGGACCGACTTGTTGATGACCCACGGGCAATTGGTTGTCCTAATCAAGTTCGTTATGTTTGGCAGGGACGCCCTCAGATTGGCGACGAACTGGTTTTTACTCAGGTTTATTATCCGCATCGACCTTATCGTTCACTTCCCATTTCGAACAACCCAAATCCCAACACCAAAGCTGCCTATGAGAATCGGATTCAGGCGACGGCACATGCGTCAGGCATTGAAGTTGTACGAGATGATGCCCAAGCCTCCGTGCTGCGATTGGAGTTAGAACCCGATCATGTTGAGTGGGTCGTTTTTAATCCAACTCACCAAAAACAGAGGCTGGGCCAAGCGGAAACCAGCGCCGAGTTATATTATCTGAGCGAGTGATGCGGAGAGCATATAGTCCCTGGCCAATTGGACTGAAGACGGAAAAGGCACTGTTCGTTTCAAAATATGAATTTCTGTTTTATTGGTGGGCAAGCTTGGCTTGCTCCCATTTGGTCATGAAGCTCGGCTTGTCAAAGACCTCGGGATTGACGGCCCCGGCTGGACGGCGGCCCAGAGAAAGGTCGAGTAGAGACTGACAAGCAGTTCGGCCAATGTCCCGGAAGAGTTCCTCTGTCCAGGCGATTGAATGCGGTGCGAGGATTACGTTCTCCAGTTCGCTTAGGCGGTGAGGCGAGATGACGGGTTCATTCTCGAAACAATCGAGTGCGGCGCCGGCAATGTGATGGTTGGCAAGTGCATCGTAGAGCGCGTCCTCGTCCACGATGCCGCCTCGTGCCAAATTCAGCAAG
The DNA here is from genome assembly GCA_029243025.1 of Pirellulaceae bacterium. Lineage (NCBI taxonomy): Bacteria > Pseudomonadati > Planctomycetota > Planctomycetia > Pirellulales > Pirellulaceae > Pirellulaceae bacterium. The sequence continues at coordinate 13,389 of JAQWSU010000057.1, forward strand.
TAAGCACTCGGTTTCATGAGTTCCAATTCTTTGGATCCGATGAGTCCCCGTGTCTGATCACTGAGTGGACAGTGGAGTGAAACAAAGTCCGAACTTGCGAGCAGTTCTTCCAAACCCACCTGTCGCGCGCCGGTTTCAGCGAGAGTTTCTGCGGATACAAATGGGTCGAATGCGATGGGCTGTCGCATACCAAAGCCTTGTAATAGCTCGACAAGTTTTTTCCCGATACCGCCAAGTCCTACGACGCCGAGAGTTCGATCGCGAAGTTCGCAGCCCATGTGGTGGCTGCGTTCATCCCATTGACCGGTTCGAACGAGACGATCTTTTTGCAACATGTTATGGGTCAGGACTAGCATCCAGCCAATGGTCGCTTCGGCGACAGGCCGATCGACCGCTCCGGGAGTGATTGTGACCAGCACATCATTTGCGGTGCAGGCTGCTATATCGACCGTGTCATAGCCAACTCCGAAGCGACTGATCGCCAACAAATCCTTACTGTCAGCCAGTGAGTTGGCTGTTACCTTGGGAGTCAAAACAAGTGCCGCGTGATAGCCTGCGAGTTGGTCAGGGGTGATTTCGCCGCGATGCTCGCTGAATTTCGCAAGACCGATGTGATCGTGCCCTTCGAACTGATTGAGCCCGAGGTCTGCATAGCGTGGCTCACCAGCTTCGTTGTAAAAGTCGGCTGTCAGAGCGATGTTGAATGGAGAAAGGCTGGGTTGTGTCATAAATTCGTTTTCTTCTCGGAGCTTACAGATTGCCACCGTAATTCGTAGCACATTTGAATTTGTAGCACACTTGAGTCGCAAAATGGAGCCGTGGGCTGGTCCAAAACGGGAACTCTAGCAGATCGGTTCTCGTACGAAACCAGGACGGATGACGACCCGTTCAGGCATGGGGCCGGCGTAGACCCAGATCATTTCCATCAATTCATCTGACTCATTGGTGAAATAGTGAACCCTACCACGAGGAACCATCGCCGTGTCACAGTGAGCGAGTGAATATTGTCGGCCTTCGACCAAGCAGTGGGCGCTACCTCGAATAATACAGATTGATTCGTCAAAATCATGCAGGTGATCGGGCAAGCGTCCGCCTGGGGCAATACGTGCGAAACCACCGCTCATTTCAATTCCAGGCAGCAAATCGGCATTGAAGTAATCAATGAATTCTACGCCTGGGCCGAGACCGCCGGTGCGTGTCGTGGTGGCAAACCGAGTGACTCGCTCGAACCCAGGCTCACCGCAGGAGTCGGCTGGCATATCGTTTGAGTTGAATGCCCGAGTGACCAACTCGCGTTCGGGGACGCTCATCGCGAGTGTAACATGAAGACGTGCCACGTGATTTGGATCTGGATTACGGGCTTGATGGGGTAACCAGCGTGGAATCGTGATGTTGTCGAGCGGCTTTAAATGGTAAACCCGACCGTCCACAGCTATTTCTGCAGCGCCCTCCAGCACCGTGATTGATTCACCGCACGGATGCGTGTGGTAGGGGAGGATTGCCTCAGGCTGTGCCGTTACGATGCCCGTCATCAGTTGCCGAGCGCCATTGAATTCACCCACCAGAACATTCAGCATGACGCCCGGTGCCAGCTCGACGCTTTCCTGATCGCCGACGGAGCTGACAGCTTCGTTGCGATCAGGGGTGCTGCCCTTGGGAGGTTCCGAGAGTGGTAAGCGGACCTCCCGACCATCGGCCGGATCGAGGCTAGGGGCAGCTGATCGATCGCGATCGACAGCCTGAAGGGCTTGGTGAATCGATCGAAGCAGTAAGCCATTGTCAGCACCGACACCCAGCATTTGGAATCCCTGCTCTCGCCGTTCGACAAGATTGTCGATACTGGTTGTCATCACGCCACAATGTTTACCTGCTGCTCGGATTGTGTCTTTTAATTGGAGAATCTGTTCGGCAATGCCAGGGCCTTCCCATTGCCCTCGAAAACCGGCGGTGGCAGAGAAGTCGGCAGGTCCGAAAAACAGCATGTCCGTGCCGTCGAGTTCACACATTGCGGGTACATTGGGGATGGCCGCAATGCTTTCGATCAGTGGGACGACTATCACGTGTTCATTTGCTTCGGACGTATGTTCGGCAAGGCATTGGCCCCATGCGGTCGCTCGCTCGCCGCCAATGCCTCGCCGGCCTTCTGTGGGATAACGACAGTCGCGGATCGCTGCTTCGAGTTGTTCGACGGTTTCCACCCAGGGGATTACGACACCATCGGCGCCGATGTCGAGAGCACGCTTGGTGAGAGAGGTGCTCCGTTCAGCCAACCGAACCAGGACGACAGTGTCGCTTCGCAATCCGGCTCGGATGTGTTCATTAATCTCTTTCCAGTCGAGATATCCGTGCTCGGCATCGATCACGACCCAATCCATTCCGAGGGCAACCGCCATCTCCGTGATGCTTGCGGATTCGAGCGTCACCCAGAGTCCATAAACGGGCTCGTTCTCTGACAGTTTGGTTCGAAAGCGTCTCAGTGCCTGTGTCTTCATGATTTCCTGACTGTTTCATCGGGTGTTGGTGTGCTGCTGGGGGGGGGCTCGTTGACTGCGGTTGCGGATCAGTTACTCACGATTCAAATCTTCATCGGCCAATGTTATCGGATGCGATCTCCACCAGTTGGCGAGGATCGATGCAACGATGTTCATGACAGGACCAAACACGATGGGCACGAGGCCGAGTGTAGCGACTTTTTGGAGTGTTGCAGCGAGGCCGGCCGCCAGGCCGGAATTCTGCAAGCCGACTTCGAGCGAGATGGTTCGGCAGGTGAGTGGGTCTCTTCCCAGCAGTCGAGAGACAAAGTAGCCAAGTGTAAATCCAGACGTGCTATGAACAAGACAGGCGAGAACTAACAGAGGACCGACCTGCATTAGCTTGTCACGTCCAATGGCGACCGTCAGTACCGTCATGATCAGGATGCCGACCATTGAAGCCATCGGCATCACTCGTTCGAGCCACTTCAGGCGATGGTAGACGAAATGATTGAAAAGCAAGCCGACCAGGACTGGAAGCAGCACAATCTTGGTCATGGTCCACATCATTGCAAGGGCATTGATGTTGACCATTTCACCCGCAAGTGCCTTCATCAACAGCGGCGTTAGCAGGGGAGCGAGCAATGTGGAGCAGGCGGTGATGGTAACGGACATCGCGACATTTGCTTTGGCGATGAACGCCATTACATTTGAGGCCAACCCACTTGGCGAGCAGCCCACCAGCACAAGTCCAGCGGCGATTTCAGGCTGCAATCCGAATGAGTTGGCAAGGCCAAAGCCAATCAATGGCATGATTGTGAACTGGCAGGCAAGTCCGATGAAGATGCCCGTTGGCATCTTGAAAACCCGCATAAAGTCCGTCCAGCTTAGTGTTGTTCCCATTGCGAACATGATGATTTGCAGGATCGGAATGAACAGCACGTTCATTTTTTGATTCTCCAATCCGAAGAACCAACGGGGGAACGTGATGAATGATTCGTGAAAGGCCATGCCGACAACGACGGCTGTTACAATCCAGATCGTGAAAGCCAGCTGTCGTAGCAGCCCTTCTCCCGCCGCCGCCGCCAGTGCAAGGAAAAGTAAACTGGCAGTCAACGCGGGGCCCATCCACGAAGTTTTGCTGGTAGCCCAAGCATTGGCAAAGATGATCGTGCTGACTGCGGAGCAAAAGCCAAACAGTTGAAAGAAAAGTCGTGAATTGGGTTTCATTAATCAACCACCCGATTAATGCGAGCGATCCCATAGGGTGGTAGACTGATTGCAAGTTCTGGTGTCGCCTGGATTTCTTGGCCATTTAGTAGCTGGACCGTCACTGCTTTACCGCTAATTCCTCGTAATGTAATTGTCTGCGATTCGCCGGTCAGGTTTCCCACTAGCACTCGCATGTGACCAGGCTTGCGTAATGCGAGTCCCACCGCTGAGAGGTCGTTCGAAGAATTGATTTTTTGTACCGACCCACCTTGGAACTCGCCAATTTCTCGTAACAACTGATAGACAGGGAACAGTTTGCCGGGCCGCGATGGAAACGCTTGCGGCCGTGCCGAGACATCATTAGCGTCCATGATTCCGTTCCAGCCGATAGTTTCGAAGAATGTGGCTGAGTGGGCACTGGCGTCTGCCAGATGTTTGACACTTCCCAGTGTCCAGACTGCTGTGAACGGTTCCACTTGCCGCTTGTCGATATAGGTCGGTAGCGGACCTCCTTGGGGCGGTCCTCCCGGCTGGTCAACTCCATCGAGAAGTTGTGGTGTGAGCGTTATCGGCCCAATAACGAGAGGGCGATCTGCAGAAAATTCGCGAGCACTTCTGACCGCATCCGCTTGGATTGGAAGTGTCTCAACCATGGATGCATGATCAAAGGCGTGTATTTGTGGGGTAATCGCGAAACCGACCGCTTGAATGGAATCGCCCTCGGGGTGAGCTCGATTCAGGTCGACAAAGTTGGTGGCACGCGTTACACCAAGCTTCGCGGTCCCTAAAACGGAGGTTAGCTCTGCTTGTGCTCGCTCAAAATCTGCCGGATCGCCACCTCTCACGAGCCAGAATGAAACGTTTGGCTGAAGTTTCTTGATTTCTTTCAGCAACTTTTCGAAATTTGGCGACTTGCCAAGCCCCAGACTCACTTGCAGCGAAACTCCCAACTCTTTCGATTGGGCATTGGCTCGTTGAAGTTGATCGACAAACGATTTGTCCGATAGGTTAAGGTCGACCCGGAGATGATCAAGGTTCAGCGCTTTGAGTTGCTCCAGTTGCTTGTCCGTGAGGGATTTGAATTCGTTCGAAATCTGCAGGCCAAGTCGTGGAATTGGGGATTTACTTTTCTCCACGGTGAGCAGGGTGTGCGATGAAGGTTCTTGTGGATTTTGGAGAGCCTTGCCGGCGAGGCTAATCCGGATTTTTTGGAAGATCTTTGTCCCTTTGGGGATTTCGACAGGATAAGGAAGTGCGAGGGGAGTGCAATAAGTCTTGAAAGAAGCATCTGTCCAGTTGCGCTGATCCTCCATCTCAAAAATCTCGCCTTCAAAATCGACGCGGGCCTGGAGAAACGGCGCAACTTGATGTGTGATGGCCCGCAGGTTTTTCGCGGGCTGGTGAGCTGAAATGAAGTCTGGAAATTGTCCTCCGACCTTCTTGCCGTCCACCAATTCAAGCTGCCAAGGCTGGCCAGCGGCGGATGGTCCGTGCAGCACGCAGAAACCAATTCGGTTTCGCTTAAAGGTGGAAAACGCTTCGCCAGCAAAGGTGAATTCTACGACTCCCTTTTTGCTGCCTGTGATCGTGCCTTGCCAGCGAAAATCAATGTCGGCTTGTTGGCATGTGGCATCAAACGTGACTGCAAAGCTGTCGCCATGATTCTCGACGTTGAGATGCGATACCTGCGGAGAGATCGTTGCCCAATTTTGGTTGCGGATCGGCGCGTTGATGCCGCGCAAAATTTCATGGGAGCCTACCCGGATGTAACGGAGAAACACATTGTCAGCGTCAAAGACCATCGTGACGGGGCCGGCCCGTAGAGGGATGAGATCAGCAGCCTGTGTCGTGGAGCAAAATGTGAGTAGTCCGAGCAACAGACTCATCGCTTTTAAAAGTGTTTGCATGTTGCTTGTTCCTTCTTGATGGATTGCCATTTGACGCAGTAAAGACAGGCCGATGGTGTTGACAATTCGTTTTTTGTCGATGAGGGGCATGGCTGCCTGTTTGTGAAATTTCATTGTTAGCTCAAGGTCGAATCGTCTCGAATCTCGCCAACCATTTGTGCGAATGGAGAGGGGTGGTTCATGCTATGATTTCCTTCACTACATTGCCTGCCACATCCGTGAGGCGGAATGGACGCCCCCGATGTTCGAAGGTCAGTTTCTCGTGATCGAGACCCATGAGGTGAAGCATGGTGGCGTGAAGATCGTTGATGTGGACCTGGTTCTCCACGCCGTAGTAGCCAAAGTCATCGGTTTTGCCATAGGTGAGGCCGCCTTTGACTCCACCTCCGGCCATCCACATGGTGAATCCGTGATGATTGTGTTCTCGGCCGGGCTTCTGCTTGTTACCGTCTAGAATTTGTGTGTGGGGAGTTCGTCCAAATTCTCCGCCCCAAAGTACGAGTGTGTCTTCGAGCAAGCCTCGTCGTTTTAGATCGGTGAGAAGCCCTGCGACGGGTTTGTCCGAGATCGAACACTCCTTTCGGAGACCGCCATTAATATTACCATGATGATCCCAACCACCGAGCGAAACTTGGACGAATCGAACGCCGGCTTCCGCAAATCGACGGGCGAGCAAACATTGTTTTGCGAACTGGTCGGTCGGTTTTTCACCAACACCGTAGAGGGCCAATGTTTCTTTTGACTCTTCGGCAAAGTTGACAAGACGTGGTGTTTCCGTTTGCATCCGAAAGGCGAGTTCAAATGACTCGATGACACCTTCCATTTGTTGATCTGTGTTCAATCGTTCAAGTTGTTGGCGATTCAGCTGTTGAATCAGATCGATTCGGTGACGTTGGACACTGGCAGGCAGGCTTGCATCGGTCAGGTGGCGGATGGGAGCTTTGTCAGGAGAGGATTCTACGTGTTGGATTGCCGTACCCTGGTGGATCGCGGGTAGGAATGCGCTGCTGAAGTTCGGCTCGCCTTCCTGAGGCAGAATCGTGATGTACGACGGGAGTTTTTGGTTTTCTGTTCCTAATCCATAGGAGAGCCACGCGCCCATTGAAGGAACGACGTCAAACAGATTGCCTGTGTGGAGTTGTCGAATCGCCACCGGATGGTTGGGGCTGTCGGCCTGGACGGCCCGCAGAACACACAAGTCGTCCGCGTGCTTTGCTGTGTGGGGTAGCAGGTTACTCATGTAGAGATCCGATTCACCCTGGTGTCCGAAACCTGCGATTGGACCCAGCAGTCGCGTGTCTTCAAGACCTACTGTTGCTTCGGTCTCCGGTAACGAATACGGTAACTTCTGACCGGCCCTCTTCGCCAAAAGTGGTTTGTAATCGTAGAGGTCCATCTGCGAAGGGCCACCTGCCATGAACAGAAAGATGATGCGTTTGGCTTTGGCTGGTGACTGTGGAGGTTGGGTGGCGAGAGGCGACCTCCCTCTAGATTCAACTGCCGTCCTCACGGGGCTGGCAGCGGCCTGCTGCTCAAACATCGACTGCAGCGCGATGGCACCGAACCCGCAACTTGTGGCCCGGAGAAAGTGTCGCCTTGATGGTTGGAGCGTGCGCATGGCAAATCTATTCGCGGAAAAGGAAGCCGTTGGATCCTAGCACGGCGTGACATAGTTGTATCCAGGCAGTTGAACGAGCTTCTTCTGATGCTGCAGTTTTTTCGAGTTCTTGAACACATTGGTCCAGGAAGGTGAGTATGGTTTGGGTTTCAAAAGATGTGGCAGGTCGATTCATTGCGAGCAGGTAAAGCTGGTTAATTCGAGCCCGTTCATCATCGGGGTAAGCCTGATTCAGACGCTCCGATAAGCGACTTGCCTGCTGTTTGACAAATGGTGAATTGAGCAGGAATAAGGCTTGAGTTGCGACGGTGGTATTCGATCGAGCGCCGTTAATTTCACTCGGATGCGGAAAGTCAAAGACGCTAAGCACTTCGAGTTCTCCCATGGGGCGTTCGCGTTTGAAGGGCAGGTAAACCGTGCGTCGATTCTTGACGTAATCCGCTGTCTTCCCAACCCAAGTTGGTGGGTTCACGTTGCCGCCCAGTCCAGCAATGTTGTTTTTCAGTTCCAACCCCAGTGACGGTCCGCCTCGTTCCGGATCCAGTTGTCCGCTTACTGACAGCATTGCGTCGCGAATTGATTCGGCCGTAAGGCGTCGACGGTCCATGCGCCAGAGTAATTCATTGTCGGGATCTATTTTTGTCGCGCGAGCATCATGATTTGATGAAAGTTGATAGGTACTCGACAACACCATGCCACGAATTGTTTGTTTGAGAGACCATTGATCATCTTCTTGTAATCGGATGGCGAGGAAGTCAAGAAGTTTCGGATGGCTGGGCAGGGTGCCATGGACTCCAAAGTAATCGACCGACCGAACGAGTCCTTTTCCGAAGAGGTGATGCCAGATTCGATTGACCAACACACGTGAAGTCAGTGGGTTGTCGCCGTCAGTAAGCCATTGGGCAAGTTGTAAACGCCCGCTGGTTTTTGCGGGAATGTGATGTCGGTCGGAGACTGCGATGGTTGTGAGGAACCCGCGTGGTACAATTTCGCCTAGCGATTGAAAGTCACCTCGTCGGTAAATTGGAGTGTCATGTGGCTGATCGACGTCACGCACGGCCAAAGCTTGCATGCGGTCAGGTCGCGCCGCTTCGAGTCGTTTGGCAAGACTTTCGATCTCATCGTTGATTTTTGCGATGCCTGGATGGTCGGCAGCAACTTTCGAACCGCTGAAAATTTGCAGAGCAAAATTCGGTTGATCGCCTTTGCCAATGTTGACGATGTGTGAATGATTGATTCCAAGGCCGGTCCAACCTGGGATGGAGCACTGTGCATAGATCGGGAGTCCCGTATCAGCTTGTTTTCCCTGGATGCTACCGAGTTCCACTTTTTCAAAATCTTCGGCAAAGATCTGTTGAGATTTGCTGGACTCCACGATGCTCAAATCGTCAATCGCGCCGCTGAAGCGACTGGTGTAATCGCTTGACGTGATGTGGATCGTGACGGTACCTGACCCATCGCCCTGATAAACAAAAGAAATAGGACTCAGTTGTTGAGCGCCCGTCTTGCCTGACCAAGCCTGCACGCGATGGAGATGGTGGGCCAGAACTGTGCCATCTTCGCGCAATACTTGCAGCAGCAAACCGTCATTTTCATTTGTTGCTTGATCAGCAGTAGCCCAGGTGGAAGGGCCTGCCATCAAAGAAACGCGATATTCTCGTTTGGCATCGTTTGCATCGATGCTGGTTTCTAAGGTAAGTGCGTTTGCCTGATCGTTGACTGCCTTGGTTGTGAATCTGTGTTTGTCATCTTGCTGCTGTAATTGTTCGAGTTCTGTTCGCAGGCTCTGTTGTTGCTGATCGATTTCCTGGCGGAGTTGTTCGAACTTCTCTACAGCGTCTGTGGGTTCCGGAAGGCTTACGTGATTGATCTGACTCCAAACACCGGGGCCGTCATAGCTGGTCGTGAGTGTGCTGTGGAAAATCCCGGCTAACGCGTAATAATCGGCCGTGGTAACCGGGTCGAATTTGTGATCGTGACATCGAGCACAAGAAAGCGTTTGCCCCAGAAAGGTTCGGCCAATCCGATCGATCTGATGATCGACAACGTCTGCCGCGAGTTGTTCCTTAATGTAGTTTTGAAGCGTCCATGGCCCGATCGCCAGGTATCCGGTTGCGATTAGGTGTTCACGTCGCTGTTTGTCATTTTCGAAGGGTAGCAGATCACCCGCAATTTGCTCGTGGATGAACTGGTCGAGCGGTTTATCTGCGTTGAAAGCTTCGATGACGTAGTCTCGATACCGCCAAGCATCGCGGATCAAAATGTTACCTTGGATGTCGGCAAGATCTGCGTAGCACGATAAATCAAACCAGTGCCGAGCCCAGTGATCGCCGAATCCAGGTGAATCCAATAGCCGATCAACAACTCGTTCATAGGCCCCATCAGACGGGTCGTTGATAAACGCGTCGATTTCCGCGGGCGTTGGAGGCAAACCTGTTAGGTCGAACGTGACGCGGCGCAAAAGAGTGTAGCGGTCAGCGTTGTTTACCGGTGATAGCCCTGCGGCTTCGAGTTTTGCCAGAATGAAAATGTCCGATTCATCCTGTGCCCAGTCGTGATCCTTGACGGTTGGCAGCCGAGCCTGCGAAATCGGCTGAAAAGCCCATCGCTTTTCGGGAGCGATTTGGGGTTGTTTCGACTCGCGTGGATCGGGTGCGCCCATCGCTATCCATTGTTCGAGCAAGGCGATTTCTGACGCCGGCAGTTTTTCGTCCGGCGGCATTTCGTAGCTCTCATGCCGGATGGCCTCCATCAGAAGACTCTTGTCCGGCTTGCCAGGGACGATCGCGGCCCCTTCGCTACCACCTTTTTCCCAGCCGTGACGGGAATCAAGCACGAGCCCGCCTTTTGCTTTACCTGATTCGTGACTGTGGCATCCGAAACAGCGACGCTCCAAGATCGGTGCAATCTGACCTTCGAAAAATTTGATCCCGTTAGCCGAGAGTTGCTGGCTGTTGACCGGTTGCACTTCATCTGCAAAGACGACTGCCAAAGGCACTAGCCAAACAGCCATTATTCCTGCCGCTAGACATAGACGCATTGAAATCAGTCGTCGAAAATTCATTATGATTTTCTCAGTGAATGCGGTTGTGAAATAACGGATGTTTCCAGCTAACGAGACTGAGCAGATCTTTCGGACGCGTCGGTCATGGGCGGCGGGTCTCGAAGCTCATCCAGCAAACTGTCGTAAGCTGTGCGAATGTGGTCTCCCATTGCTTTTCGTGCTTGTTGCACGTCGCCTGCTACGAGTGCAGAATAGATCCGAGCGTGCGAGCCGTTTGCTGCTTCGCGACGACTTTCGGACCAGCGGATTCGCACCAAGTGTGGCTCCAGTGTTTTCAGTAAGGTTGAAAGCACAGAATTCATCACTGAATTTCCCGACAAACGGCCGATTTCGTGATGAAACTCGAGGTCCAATTTAACGTATTCCGGGGACGCCGTTGTAATCGGAATAGCGGCCATTTTTTCGAGAATCTGTCGCAGTCTGAAAAGCTCTGGCAGTTCACGCCGCTCAGCCGCACGAGCCACCATGGTCAATTCCAAAACCTCTCGCATCTCCAGCACATGGAATAGGTTGTACTCTTCCCGGCTCATGAGCTCCCCGAAATCCCGACTCACCTGCCGGTCAAAGGATTGTGGATCCGCTGAATCGTCCACGGTTTGTACGATCGCGCCGACTCGGGGGAGCACCTTTACAAATCCCCGCCCTTGAGCATCAAGCAACGCGTCCCGAACAACTCCTGCCTTCACGCCAAATTGAACCGCCAATTCTCGAATGGGTGGCAGGCGAGCGCCGTGCGCCAGGCCGTCGTTAGCGATCAAATTGCCGATCAACCCCACAACCTCGGAAGCGTTGCCCGTCATAGAGGTGGTTTCAGTACTCATGGGTCCCTTTCCATTGTTTACATCGCATCCCGGTGTTTACGATCAACGCAGTTGTTTGGGGTGGGTCGATTCTAGTCGTGAGTTCTTCTGATTGTCAAATAAACCAAACTGATCTTCCTCTGATTGTGATGTTTTTTCGTTCATGGCCGATCGTATGATCGCCACGCGAATGACGTTTTCTTCTGCAAATGTGATGTTTATTGGGGATAGTGGCGGTTGAGCTGATTTGCAAATGATGCGATGTCCGGTTGCCATGTTGGTCCTCAACCAGCCCTTTGTTGCTGGATGGAAAATCAACTGATTGGTCGGCTGATGATCAGGTATGGCCGCGGAGTCATCGGTCGTTTTGGGCCGTTGGATCGACAGAGTAGAAACAGCCAGATTCGAGCACGGTTGACCACTAGGAAAGGGCGCTCATGATTTTTTGCCGCAGTTCTCGAGGCTGGCTTTGCCATGATCAATGGCTGGTATTCACAAAAAATCGCAGATGCCTTTCCGGAAATGGTCGCGATCTGTAACAAAGGCTCAAAATGATTTTTGGGATTATTGGCAAGAGTTCGCAGTTCCGACCGAAAATATGGTTTTTGGGCCCGCATCGGTCTATTTTCTCTGGAGACCATGGAACTTTTAAGGAACGGCTTCAATGACATCATCGGAAAAACCCGAGAAACAAACCGCAGCGAACACAATGATTGCTGCAGGAATCGCAATCGGAACCGGGGTTGGTGCTGCGATTGGCAATTCAATCGGAAATGTTGGAGCGGGAGTTGGGGTTGGAATCGCGCTCGGCGCAGCGATTGGATTAAGGATCGCTTCGCAACGGAAAAAGGCAGCGACTTAGTCTCAATGGAATGTTGTCGCTAGGCGGTTTGAGTCCAGGTCCGGATTGTTTTTTTGGGGAACGCCGTTCTCCACGAACTCGAAGATCTTAATCGTCCGTTGATCTGGGGATTTAGAATCGAGGGTAAAGATTTGACCTCTTTCTGGCTTTGGTCGCCAATTTCAGATGGTGGTTGGTGGGTCAAACGGGCGAGTTGACTTGCTGCCTTGCTTACAAGGAGTAAGCAGTCGCCAGATTCATTTGTCGGGCTACGAAACGGTCAATTTGGTTGTAACGAACACCTTTATCGAACGATGAAACTTGCTTTGCGGTTGGTGCTCCTGTGATTGAGAGCCGAGTCGACGATCGAGAATAAAGGAGCGAATGACGAGGCCGTGGTTTACCGTTGCGAGGGAAATCGATAAATGGTTTTCATCAACTTGAGCTTCCGCTTAGAATCTCGTTAGACTCTTGAGGATGGAATGTACGTTTTTCGGTACTGATTCGGTCGGCGAAAATGATTCGGTGGTCTCTACTATTTTGGCTGATATCTTCCTCATCCTTGGTTGTTGCGCCATCGATCCAACGTTTTCCCTTAAATCAATTCACGAGCAACGGGTTTAACATTTCACGCGATGGTCAATCGATTTTGTCTGTATATCAAGACGACGGAGCGTTTTTAATCACACGCCAATTAGGAGCCATGCAACTTACGCTGGACGGTGCCAGTGATCCAACCTTGGAACGTCCCTCGTTGATCAATGCCGTGAGTGATGATTTATCGGTGTATGTCGGTGTTGGTGAAACATCAAATTCTGGAGATTCCGATCGTGAAGTGTTGCGTTGGACGGATGAATTAAAATGGCGGACGGTAACTGGCACCGATAGCGAATTTGCCGCAATGTCCGCGGATGGGAATACGGTGGTAGGAGATTTCTATGATGATGAATCGGAAGACTCTCAGACTTACGCGTTCTATTGGAATGTTGACCACGGTTCCATCCAGATTCCAGTGATTCCTGTCGAAACCGCGTATCGCTATTCCTCTTGGGCCACGGATCTGTCCGCAGACGGAACGCAAGTCGTGGGTTATTCGCAAGCGAATCTACCGAATGACGAGAACGGAAATCGCCGTACATTGATTGAGCCGTTTCTCTGGCGTTCGGAGATCGGGACGACAAATCTGGGAAGACTTCATGGCACGGACTCCCGCTCCGTGGCAACCGCGATTTCAGGTGATGGCGATGTTGTGGTTGGATATAGCGAAGGAGTAAGTGGCGCGAAAGCTTTTGTTTGGACGGCTGATGACGGAATGCAAGGGTTGGAAGGGATTGATGCAAAAACAACGCGCGCGTTCTGGGTGGCAAATCGGGGAACCGTCATTTTTGGTGATTGTGGAAACGAGCTTGTTGTTTGGGACGAACGCCGCCGTATCCGTTCATTGGTCGATTACCTTGGTGGGCAGGGATTCGAGACAAGTGGTTGGGAGGAGATGCATTTAGCGGGTATTTCTGATGACGGTAACAAGCTGTTACTCGAAGCTCGTATTGATGGCGATCACCACGCAATGGCGTTGAACTTTCATCAGCAGAGATGTGACGTGTTGGGAGACGGTCTTTGCAGTGCGGCTGATCTAGATGCGATTTCTGCGGAAGCACGGGGCGATAAGGACAATCCTTTTTTTGATCTTACCCGCGACTTTTCTGTTGATGAGAGTGACCGCGAATTCTGGGTGACAGAGACGATGGGGAGTTTCTTTGGGGATTCAAATCTGGATGGGCAATTCGATTTGGCCGACCTTGTCCAGGTGTTTCGGATGGGCGATTACGAGGATGGATTCTCGATCAACTCCGGATGGGGAGCAGGTGATTGGAATGGTGACGGAGAATTCGATTCTCAGGACCTTGTGTTTGCGATGAAAAAAGGAGGCTTTGAAGCAGGCCATCAGGAGTTGATACGGGTGATCCCGGAACCGAGTTTTCTTGGGGGCTGGCTGCCACTAGGAATAGCGGTGCTTTGGCGAACAGTTGGCAAGTCCGGATGAATTGCAACGAAGAGAGGATTCTCGGCGTTATCGCAATCCATCCACGAATTTGAATTAACCGCTGTGCGGCATTGCCTCAGACGATTCTTGCCTGGGCTCCCGATTGCCGATAGATAACAGAACGGCTCTCTTTAGTTACACGGGTCAGCCGTTTCAGGCCAAGAGCGGCCAGCAGGAATTCTCTGAGGATCTGTTTCGGTTGCTCCACAAAGCATCGACCGCACTAGTTGAGTTCTGCCTTGGTACGTCCGAACCCCGGTGCCTCGACACGGATGGTGCAATCGTCGGTGATCGGTAGTAGGCTAGGAATGGATCCGGTTAATATGATCTGCCCGGCTTGAAGTTGATCACCGCGTTGTCGAACGACTTCCGTTAGCCAAGCGAGTGAAGAATTGATCGTGTCAATCAACGGCGCTCCGTCACACTGGTCGAGTAAGCGATCGTTGGAGAAAATTTGGAGAGATGAATCCTTCTCGACGCCGGTGGATTTCAGCTCGTCTCCCCACACAAATCCGGCATGAATTGCATTGTTTGCAACTAATTCTCCTGCCGATGGCTGTTTGCCTCGAATAACGTGATGATGCAGTTCAATCACCGGTACGACGTGAGAGACGCAGGTCGGAATCTGACCTGCAATGAAGTCCGTCGCAATCGGCTCACGCGATAATTGCACTGCCAACTCGCCTTCGATTGCTAGGTTGGTGAAGTTCGATCGTGATAGGGTGGTACCGGATTGGTGCATTTCCGAGTTGAAGAGCCTGCCGGTAATGCAATGGTCAATCCCCAGTTGTGCTCGGACTTTTGCAGAAGTGCAGCCGACCTTGTATCCAATGACTTGCTCGCCCCGATCACAGCGTAGATCTGCGATTGCTGCTTGAATCTCATAGGCTTGCTCAATCGTGAACTCGACGCCCTCCGCGAATAGCGTGCCCGGGCAATGTGCGTCGTAGTCTGCTAGTTGGCGTTTAGCGAATTCGTCGAGTTGAAATCGGGTCAATCGGTTTTGTGCCATCATGTCTTGTGAGAAGTCGGTTTAGGGGGGGCGATTAACGATGCTTTTGTGGTCTAGCGACCGTTGGTCGGGTTGAAAAAGAGGTGTGCCCTAGTTGGGCAGCTGTGCGGCAATTCAGGATGCTGTACGCTGGCTTGTCTCACGGCTGTGGTTTCGCCAAGGAGGTGGTGAATGGAACTCTTTTTCTCCAGTGTTTTTGGGAGTCTGTCAAGGGCTCCGTAATCCCGATCGGATTACCCAGGCAGGCGGGCAACCAATTGCGGCACGTCTTGCTGCCTTGTGTCAGGTGATTGGGAGAGTTAGTTAAACCGACCGGCGATATTCAGCCTGCAGGCAACGTCCTTCAGTGAATTCCTGTTTGATGGCCATTCACTTGTTGTAGGCGGTCGGGGGTAACGACAGGGAACATGGATCGTTTCCGAGCCTTTCAGGTGAATCGTATCGTGTCGGGTTTACTTGTTTGTCTTAATAGCTCTTTTGGTCGTCGTCCGTCTGTCTTCTGAGAGTTGGAGCATCGCTGTTCCCATCGCTTTACCAACGTTCATATAGGTGTCGGCTAGGTGTCGGCATTGCCGCCGTCGTGGCCACTGGAAGAATTCAGCGACTTCGTATTGATTTGTAGTGACCTAGTATTTATCAAGCTTGCCCAAGACTTTTTTGACTCGGCTAATATCTCTGTGGTTCTTCATGCCGACGTGCCAATTGAGACTTTTCTTGGCTCTGTTTCTTTTTGCCAGCGTTCGGGCGGTTCCTTCTATCCGAGATGGATTCAGGTGACTCCCTTGGCGTTGGTAAACTCGCAACCCAATGCGTCGTTGCCAATGCAACTTTTCAGAATCATAACGGGAGCTTCGATCGCAAGTCCCAATTGATGGCCGATGGCAGTTCGGGGCGGCTATTGAGGTTGCCATTTTATCATGATTTACACGAGGCAGATCAGAGCTTCATCATTGATGCCATCATTCAGTTCTTGAGAAGTGTGTCCTGAAATGTGTCGGTGACGCTGATCAGCCCCATCGGGTACTGAATAATACTTGTGTAGCACTCAGCCTTGGTTCGACGCTCTTGGGATTCGTCTCACTTTGGTTTCAATGTTGCAGAAATTGATGATCCTGCTTTGAATAATGATCACTTGAAGGGAATGATGGGTCTCGCCCGTGTACGAAATTTCGATTTAGTTGATTGGTTTACGAACGGAAGTCGTCGATTGCCTGACGAACTGCTCCAGGAATTGAGAGGTCAACTGGTCGATCGTAAAGTGACTTATGATCGGGCATTTGACCCCACTGCAGTTCAATTGGAAAGTGAATTGAATCGAACCGATTTGAATCGAAATGGAGGCGATGGGTTTACCGTTAAAACGGTATCGCACGAACCGGATTCGATTGCAGAGCAACTAATTACCCTGCAATTGAAGTCGACCGTCACTCAAGGTTTTACAAAGATCCGCGCATTTTGGCACTGCTCGCCGACCGATATGTACACAAATTGGATTCTTCACTGTACAATCGGGGCATTGCCGAGGGCCTTTTGGTGGCCGTCAGCCAACGTGACGAAACATTAGGAATGATCACGCTTTCGGTTGAATCGCAAAGCTGTCGAGTCGGTTTGCTCGCGGTGAATAAGTTTGCTCGCCGCGATGGAATTGGGAAAAGATTGCTTGTGCGAGCTCAGGGGTGGTGTTTTGCTCAAGGAGTTTTTGAAGCGATTGTTGTAACTCAAGATCGCAATAATGCAGCCGTCCGCTTTTACCGCCACTGTGGTTATCAGATCAAGCAAGAGAATCATGTCTATCATTTCTGGCCGGTCTGATCGACTATCTACAGAATTCGCATCAACCGATGAAGTTGACCTGTCGATCGTCATTCCGGTTTATCAATCGGCGTCTACGTTGCAACGACTATTTGAACAATTGATGGGGGAGCTAGATCAGTTGCAGCTCAACTATCAGTTGGTTTTTGTTGAGGACGGTAGTCCTGACAATTCGTGGGATTTGCTGAAAGATCTTCAGCGTCAAGCGCCGGACAGAGTTGTTGCCATTCAATTAATGAAGAATTTTGGACAGCAGAATGCGATCATGTGTGGGCTGCATCATGCCGACGGTCGCTTGATTGTTACGATGGATGATGACTTGCAGAATCCGCCGAGCGAAATACACAAACTTATCGAGGCGATTGCAGAGCAAAGGGCTGATCTGGTCTATGGGCAGTATGTTAGCAAGAAGCATGTGGTATTTCGTAATATTGGATCAGCGATGGTCAACGGTTTTTACCGTTTGGTTTTTCCCTCGAAGGTCACCGTGACATCGTTTCGGATTATGCGACGAGAATTGGCGAAGAGCATTCTTGGATACACCTTGAACTACACCTTCATCGATGGGTTACTTGCCTGGAATACAGATCGCATTGGCGGCGTCGATGTTGAGCACCACTCCCGCATGGTAGGGAGAAGCGGTTATTCGCTGAAAAAGCTGGTGGTTCTCGCGCTTAATCTTTTTACGAATTTCTCGCTCCTTCCGTTGCAATTTGTTTCAGCATTGGGTTTTGTGTTTGCGCTTGGCGGTCTGCTAGGTGGTGCCTTTTATTTCGTGATGTATTTGGTAGGGCAGATTAGTGTGCCCGGGTACGCATCAATCATTGTGGCCCTAAGCATCTTCGCTGGAATTCAGCTTCTCGCCCTCGGTATGATAGGCGAATATGTTGGCCGCCTGCATCTCAATGTGAATCAAAAGCCGCAATTTGTACAACGTCAGGTTTTGTCGCCGTGTGAGAAGCTCTGTGAATGAAGACGCCGTTGATCAACGAAGAGGAGAATTTTTGGGTCTTGGCATCTATCTCGGCATTGTCGTGGTCGCGTTGGCGATCGGGTTGTATGGAGTCGGTGATTCTGGCGAGCTTTGGCTGGAGGATGGCGCTCGGTATTGCAACAATGGTGCGATGGTCCATGATTGGTTGTTGTCCGACCAACTCTTGGATCCCGTGAGCTTTGCAAAAGCAAACTACGCCCAATACCCGGCTCACAGTGTTCCCTACCATCCGCCCGGATATGCAGTTCTTCTCGGGAGCTGGTTTCTGACGGTTGGGTTTTCTTATGCTTCAGCGCGATGTTTTACGGCTCTGTGTTTCGCCGTGGGGTTGTGTTTCTTTCATGCTATCCTTCGTCGGCAAGGTGTGGTGGCATGGGTGGCGTTGTGCGCAACCCTGATCTTAGCGACGTCGCCGGAAACTGCTCGATGGAGTCGCTCTGCAATGTCGGAGACTCCCGCCATGACTTTTATTTTGGCGGCATCTTATTGTTTTTTTCGTTTTACGCAGACGGACCGAGCCCGATGGTCTTGGCTTGCGTTCTTGCTCGCAGGGATCGCTTTTTTCTGTCGGGTCTCTTCGGCTGGAGTGCTGCCGGCCTGGTTCTTATTCGTGCTCGTAACGCAGGGAGTGCGCCGAGTCTTCTCACTGTGCATGACAGTTCCGGCAATCATCTATTTGGTGATTGGTGCCGGATGGTGCAAGTTCATGTCTGGATTCGCGGCGATCGAGGTACGTCTGTCCCTCTTTGAGGCGTTGTCGACCAGTCTATCGATTGAGAACTTGACCGTTTGGTTCCAAGGTTTGCCGGTGATGGTTGGATGGATCACCTTAGGGGCGGCACTGATCGGCGCTGGTTGGGCGTTCTACGATCCGAGCAAAAGAGCATTCGCCTGGTTCTGGTCGTTCTGGTTTCTAGGTTGCTATGGTCTCACGGTAGCCCAGTCGGGGTTTTTTGAAACTCGATACTTTATCTTTTCAGTCCCAGCAATTTGTGCGTTGTCGGTGGCCTTTCTCCCTACGCGGTTTTCATCGTCGCTCTGGCGGTCGGTCGCTGTTCTGCCGCTTGGGGCTGCGATCGCAGCAAACGTTGTCATGCTATTCGGGATGCCGCAAGGACTGAGGGGGTACCAGGAAGTAGCGGGCTAACTTGCGAAGCAGGAGTTGCCTGGGCATATTCTTTCAGCGGTTTGGTACGATTCGGACTTGATTTTTCGGTATCGTTGTCAGGTGCAAGAACAAGATCGGCAAGTGATTCGCGGAGATCGAGTACTGGCAATCCGAATGCCGAGCTATGCCAACGCTGAGTCGAGGCTGCTTGTTGAATCACCTGAGGAAGTACTGGGAATCATTCAGCAAGGTCGCATTCGCTATTTGCTTACTTGTTCTGCCACGCCTTCATCAGCCGCTGCGGATGACAAAAGAACGACTGAAATGGTGCTGGCGCATCGAACTGCAATTGGCTTGCCGGAACAGTTTACGTTGATCAGCCGTTCGCCGTTGTTGATTAGCCGGTCGGACGCAGTGTTCCCCTGGAGTCCGAAGCTCAAATCTCGTCGAGAGGAAATTTTTCTTTGGCGATTTGAAGGTGAATTACCTGAAGGCGAAAGCGAGCTTCCCGTGCGAATTCCTACTGCGGGAATCGAATTTGGTTTATAGGAATCGCCTCCACCGGATTGTGCGTCTGAAATGATTCGTGAATATCAGGCAAACAGTCCATTCGAGACCTGTGATTGATGGATTGATGGATTGATGGATAACGGCTGTGCGTTTGCGTTCGTGATGAAACATGATGACGATAGAGTCCTTAACTTGTTTCTGATGGCGATCGAGTCATCAATCTTGATCGGCTGACCTATGCGGGTAATCTTGGTTCATTAGTCGACTTCGCTAACAACGAAAATCAGCATTTTGTCGAGGGAGTATGCCGTTAAGTCGAGAAGGCTTGCCCCGATTTGCCTCACGCTCCCGTTGGGAATCTGATTCAGTTTGTTACCGATCGCCCCGGGCATGACCAGAGGTAGGCAATTGACTGTTCGAAAATCGAATCAGAACTGGGGTGGAAACCCAAGGAATCATTCGAGTCAGTTCTAGAACGAACCGTTCACTGGTCCCTTAACCACTTCGAATGGGTTGATCGGGTGACAACTGGTAAGGACCGCGGCGAGCGCCTGGGTAACCGCCAGGTGGGTAGCCGCCAGAATTCAGACGGAGCAAGCATGACGGAGGAGAGGAGATTTGCATGAGGAACGGCGGCTTGCCGCCGGTGGATCGCCGCATCTTTTCATTCGCAAAGCTTCGTTGGCAATGGCGGTTGTCTGTGGGCTCATCAATGTCGACAGTAAGCAGGCTTGTTCAGAACAAACTTTCGTTGGATTTTTAAAGCGATCGTTTGCAATTCATGCGAGGTCGTAGGTCGATCCGATTTTTGCCGATCGTCAATCGCTCCGCGAGTTGGGGTGAAAGGTTAACGTCATGGTCGATTGATCGAGGTCATTTTGTTCGAACGCGAATTGACTGTTTTGACAGGTCGCAGGGTTCTGCAGGTGATCGATGGTGCAGGACGAGCACGCTTCCGTGAGGTCATCGCTCGCCAACTGGTTTCGGCAAAGTGGTTCAGAGCATTTGTCGACAGGAGACGCGCTGCTACCGAAAGTATGGCAGCCAAGCTATCGATGTAAGATCAAGATGCCAGTCTGTTCTCGATCAAGTGATCTGTATCTTGCCCACAATCAAGAAGTGATCTCGTCATCTTACTTGCTGGGAGACCCCGTTCTCCTAAATGTTCTGGCAAGTGGGCGTTTGGTAGCAATCTGGCTAAAAGCGGAGTCCGGATTCGTCGTTGCGTTGAACAATTTCAAGATGGGTGCGTCTAACTCGTCTTGTTGACGCTTGGTTTTCCAGTAGCATGACGGGACGGCAATTCTCGGTTTCTGGAATTTCTGGTCCCGTTGGTGAACGCGATGGATTTCAGCCGAATTTGCGGCGATCCGGAATGACGATCATCCTTCAGGCAATCGCCAATTGTGCACGGAGTTCGAGGGTTACATTTTTATGAATCACTCAGGCAATGCTCGCGGATTTTTCTTCCTCAATGTGACCCAGTTTTGTGGCGCTGCCAACGACAACATCTTGAAGCAAGTGCTGATCTTCGGTTTGGCAGCTGGAGGGATTTGGGCAGACAAGCTAGGGGCTGGTGCACAAGCGTATGGTTCCCTTTGTTTGGCCATTCCGTTTGTACTGTTTTCAGGATTTGCGGGGCAATTTTCCGATCGCTTCAGTAAACGCAACGTGAGTATCGGTGTCAAATTGTCCGAGGTGCTGATCGCCGGTTTAGCCATGTATGGTTTATTGTTGGAGAATCTTTGGTTGGTGTTGGCATCACTGCTCCTGATTTCGTTGCAGAGTACATTCTTCACCCCTGCCAAGTTTGGTATTCTTCCAGAGATTCTTCCGGCGAAAAAACTGAGTCGCGCAAATGGAACGATCAATATGTTTACCTACATCGCTGTGATTCTCGGCGGTGCGGTTGGAGGCCCGTTGTACGATGCTTATGCACCCGATTCATCGATGCATCCGAACTCGCTGCCCATGCTCTGGTTGCCGGGCATGGTGCTATTAGTGATTGGTGCGGTAGGCACGGCGGCTTCATTCGGTCTACCTCGAGTAGGTGCTAAGAATCCAACATTGAAAATCAGACCGTTGTTGTTTCGCACTTACTGGGAGACTTGGCATGAGATCGCCGGAAAGCCCGTTGCCTCGGTGATTGTTGCCTGGTCGTATTTCTATTTCATTGTTGGTGGCTTCGCGATTTTGATTTTGCCTGATTACAAAGAACTTTTGGAGATCACGGCGACGCAAACTGCCGGCCTGATGGCCCTGTTGGGAGTTTCTATTGGAATCGGTGACTACGTTGCAGGGCGAGTTTCAGGACACGAAATAAAACCTGGTTTGATACCAATCGGCGCGATTGGCACAACGATTACCTTTTTTGTGCTGGGTGTGATCCCACTGGAATATTTTTCCGTCTTAGCTTGCCTGACGGCGAGTGGGTTCATGGCCGGATTTTTTATGGTCCCGTTACAGACCATGATCCAATATTTGACCGACCAGGAGCAACGTGGCCGAGTGCTGGGACTTTGGAGCTGCGCATCTTTCGTTGGCATTATCATTGGTAACATCGTCTTCTTGATGGTGAAGCAGACGGGCATTGCATCCAATCGAGTATTTCTTATTTGCGGCCTCTTGGGATTGATGGGTGTGTTTCTTTATTATTTTCACTGGCGTTCCATATTTGCTGGAGCGCTGGGCAAGATGCAAAGCGATGCAGGAGTCGAGCCGACGGAACCTTCCGCTGAATGATTCGAAGATTTCGAGGCGATTCCGAAAAGGGCTGATCCCCGATTTTTGCTGTGACCGATTTCCGCTATCTGCGGTGAGCTGTTTTAGAGCACGAAGCCTGAGAACAGGAAAAACAGCGTTAGAATCGTGACAACAAATAGTCCCCACCAGGTCACCACGCTTGTGTACCACCGATCGCCGAGACCATCGAAGATGTTCATTCTGCGCCAGTTGAACGTGAGTTGATCGGTAACCTGTTCAGGACGGGGCGGGGAGGTCAGTAAGCTCACGCTGATGCAAACTATCAGGCAGAAGAACCAGTTGATCGATGCTTGGTTCGCGTAGGGTCCGAGCCAAGCTACAGGTTCGGTGGCCAGGTTCAGATAGATTTTGATTGCGATACCGAGGATGAATCCCAGAATGACAGTTGTCAAAGCCCCGGCGCCATTGATCCTGCGCCAGAGGATGCCAAGTACAAAGACCGCCGCGAACGGTGGCGCGAAAAAAGCATAAAGTGACTGGATATATTCAAAGAGGCTGCCGCCTAGCTCGCCGATGAAGCCGCCCAAGACGATCGAAATCGCCAGGATAATCACGGACGTGGTCACTCCGGTCCTCACCAACTGTCGATCAGACGCGCCGGGACGAAATATTTGCTTGTAGATGTCCAAGGTCACGATGGTGGAGGTCGAGTTGAGCACCGAGTTGACGGTTGACTGAATCGCTCCGAAAAGAGCTGCGAGAAACAAGCCACGCAGCCCTGCGGGTATAAGCGTCTGGATCATCTGCACGTAGCCCTTGTCGGCTTCCGGCTTGACCTGATCCCATGGGCGAAGCAGGATTTCTGGGTGAAGTGCGAAAAGTATCATGCCGGGGAGAACGACGATGAGCGGTAAGAATACCTTGATCCATCCGGCAAACACAATTCCCATGCGTGCGTCGTATTCGCTTCTCGCACCGAGGACACGCTGAATCATGAATTGGTTGAGCACGTTGTACCAAATGCCTACTGAGAAGACCATCGGCAAGAAACTTATTGCAGGGATGACTGGATGGGTTGCATTTTGGAAGATTGAGAGGCGATTGTACGAATCAGATTCTCCGCCCGAAAGATGGTTCGTGTTGGCTGTTACCGCGTGAGCCCACTCGCCATGAGTCGCCTGGTTTCGCTCGATCATGGTGCGAAATCCATCGATCAACGAGCCGTCATCGCCGGCCAGCGTATGCAAGCCGAGCAAGCTGACCGTGAGCCCCCCAATAATCATCACCACGACGGTGAGTAAATCCGTCCACGCCACGCTCGCCAGTCCGCCGTAGATTGCCCACACCCCGGAAACGACTCCTAGGGCAATAATGGCGATCCATGGGTTCCAGCCAAATAGGCTCTCTAATGCCAACGCACCACCGTAAAGGACTGCCGCCAGAAAGGCGACCACGTTGCTGATCACTGTGACAATGGCAAACATTTGTCGCAAGGCGGCGTTGAAACGAAGTTCCAGATACTCGGGTGTTGTGAAGATTTTTGCCGACAGGAGAAACGGAATGAAAAACCAGATCAATAATGAAAAGGTAAAGATGTTTCCCCACTCCATCATCGAAATGCAGACGCCGAAGACGACCGCCGAACCGATCATTCCAATAAAATGTTCGCTGCTAATATTGGAAGCGATAAACGATCCCCCGATGACATACCAGGGCAGCTTTTTGCCAGCCAGGAAATACTCGGTACTCCCCGATTGTTCTCCGCGTCCAGCCAGATATCCAACCAGCGAAAGCATTGCGAAGAATGCACCGATTGCCAGATAGTCCAGCGGCGATAGCGCAAACGATTCGACTCCTGGCATTCTCGTTTCTCTCGTCTTTTAGTGGGCTGAGGGGGTCGCCTTTTGAACGTATCGCATCATTGCTTGCCAGTGCTAGATCGGAATCCAGCGAAAGAAAAAGATCGCGGGCCTGATTGATGTCAGATCAATCAGGCATTCGCTCTGGTTCGCTCGGAGCAACCATGACTGCTGCGGTGAACCATGGGGGACTCATGCTCGAGGATCATCACGGGATGCTACTTTTGTTTCGATTGGACGCGCACTTGGCTGATCGAGGCCATCTGTTTGCCTTGATATTCACATGTTGTACTGTGGGATCTTCAGCAATTCTCCGTCATTGAGTGCTGACTGATGAGCGACGATACCGGCCACTGTCATGTTGAGCGCTTGCGCCACGTCGACCCACGGCTTGCGGTCTCTTAAGATCGCGTCGACAAATTCGTTCGTCAGGCGACCGTGTGACCCGCCATGACCACCGGCGCTGACGCCCGGTGGTAGGGACGGCCTTTTGGTGTTGATGTTGCCCTTGCCGGTTTTCTCTCCATAGACTCGTCCCTGTTCTCCGTGTGCCGCTGGCATGTCCCAACAGACGGCCATGCGCGACATGCCGCCCTCGCTGGTCCGGAATAGGGCGATCTCAGATCCAAAGGGATTCTTGTAGTCGTTGTTCTTGGCCTGCAAATGTGGCACGGTGCTAAGATTGCCCATGCACGATACCTCGGTGAAGCTCCCACCTGTGACGCCGATGTAATAGGCGTTTGAGTGTGTTGGATAATATTGAGGTGGCAACCCTTTCCGCCAACCGTTGGTATCGACTCGCCGGGTCTTCGGGTTGTAACCTCCTAGGGGAGAGCCAAAGTAGTGGAAGTATTCCCCTTCCGAGTAAACAAGGTTACCGAAGAGTCCCGCTTTGTATTGCTGGTGCCAAGCGTAAAGGTTGGCGTGGAAATAAGAAGTCTCAAACAACATATACTTCTGACCGGTTTTCTGCACGGTTTCAAACAAAAGGTCAGCCTCTTCCAGCGATCCGAAAACAGCGGGTACTGCGGAGCCTACGTGTTTGCCATGTTCCAACGCCGCGATGGCCAACCGACCGTGACTCGGCGCGTCGGTGGCAATAAACACCGCCTCGATTGTGTCGTCCTTGATCATCTCCTCACAGGATGAATAGGTAGTTTTGCATCCACATGCTTTTGCCAATCCAGCTCGACGCGCCGGAATGAGGTCAGTGACCGCAACCACCTCGACGTTCGGATGGTTTTGGAAACCGAATTGTGCTCCGAAGGCGCACAGACCATAACCGGCGATGCCAACCCGGATCTTGCGATCGGAAAACGGTTCCCATTGCTTGGATCCATCAGGGTTGCTTTCGCTTTTCTCAAAACCGGGGATCACCTTGCCGCTGGCATCTTTGGGCGTTTGTTCCTGTTCCACTGCTAATACCTTGCCGCCCAGACTTAACGCGGACGTGGCGAGACCAACCGATTTCAAGAATGTGCGTCGTGATGATGAATGATTCATAGAAGGATGTTCCTGGGGAAATGAAGTTCAAGCGAGAATCTCCGACTCTTGATCTCAACCGACCTCGCTTGTTTCCGATTTCTGGAAAAGGTCCTATTGTGAAAAATCTTTGACCTGACTCAGGATTGGATGGTGATTCAGGATGTGATGCGACAACGCTTTTTTTGCTGCGGACCAGCTCTTCTTTAATAGGGCAGTAAGGATCTCGTGGTGCTGTCGCATTGTCTCAATCGCAACGTCACGATCATGGTCTTCCCATTCAAACAACAGCCTGTAGTAACGCCCGTGACGGGCAAGGAAATCGGTGATGTACGCGTTGTCGGCCGTTGCAATTAGGTATTCGTGCAGAGACTCATCCACCTTGAGTGAGTGGGCTGCAGATGCTGGAGGTATATTCGAGTCAAGCATTCGTTGTAATTCTCGGGGCTCGAGTCTGGGGCGAGCCAGTTCCAACGCTTTGAGCTCCAGTAGCTCACGTACTTCGATAAATGCCTGGAGGTCATCCTGTCGAAATGGATGCAGACGCCAGCCGCGTCGCGGGATGTGATCGAGTACTCCTTCGCCAGCCAGTCGATGCAGGATGTTGCGAATGGCAGAGCGGCTGATGTTGTATTTCTCAGCAGTCGCTTCCTCTCGTAAGTAGATCGGTTCGCCCTGCAGACTGAGTTGCATCAGATCGCCAGCAATCAGTTCGTAGGGATCGCGTGGCGGTTCTGGTGGTTTTGGCTTCTGCCGCGGACTCGTTCCGGGGCGGGCAGTTAGGGTCGTGGCAAGGCGATGGTTTTTTCCTTTTTTCAACAAGCCTTCGTCAATTAACTCAGCCACTGCGGTTCGTACGGGGGTCAGGCTGACGTTGTAATGCCCCGCCAGCGATTCGAGCGTCAGTTGGATGGGTAATTCACGTCCCGACTCGAGTTGAGCGGCGAGGTCATCTTTGATGTAGGTTGCGATCGACATGCGGGTAAGATAATTGTCTTAGGCAACAAAAACAAGTATATTGCCAGCCAGTTAAAAATGGAGCGTCTTGGTTCGTCTCGAGATGGGTTCTGTCCTTCTCTTTGATAAGTCGCCGCGATTCAGGCGGATGGAAACACGATGAGAATCACCGCAGTCGAAACGCATGTTTGTCACGCCCGCATGCGCAACTGGGTATTTGTTAAGGTGGTCACGGACCAGCCAGGGTTATACGGTTGGGGGGAGGCGACGCTGGAATGGCACACTCGCGGCGTGGTGGGTGCCATCGAAGACTTAGCCACCTTGCTGATTGGAGAGGATCCGACATGTGTTGAACATCTTTGGCAGATGATGTGGCGGCAACACTTTTGGCATGGGAGTGGCGTGACTCGATCGACGGCGATTGCCGGAATTGATCTCGCTTTGTGGGATATTGTCGGCAAGATTCACGGAGTGCCTTGCCACAAGCTGTGGGGCGGTCCGGTACGAGACACGATTCGACTCTATTGTCACCTGGGGGGCGGCAATCTGGAAAGTTTTTACGAGACGCCCGTCGATAATGCCAAGCAATTTGCAAGCCTCGCTCACCAAGCTGTTGCGGAGGGATTTACCGCATTCAAATCAATGGCGGTGCCACCCACCATGCCCATCGAAGGGCTCAAACCGGTCAAGGCAGCCGATGTGTGTGTTGCCGCGATGCGTGAGGCTGTTGGAGACAACATTGATATCATGGTGGATTGTCACGCGCGGCCGTCACCGGCGATGGGTTTGCAGTTTGCCAAGGCTCTTGACCCATACGGGCTCTATTTCTTGGAAGAGCCTTGCTGGCCGGAAAGTATCGAAGGACTTGCCGCCATCAATCAGGCTGTCACGACACCGATCGCTACCGGTGAACGCATGACCCACCTCGCGGCCTTTCGAGACCTGTTTGCGGTTCGCGGATGCGAAATCTGTCAGCTCGATATCACACACTGCGGCGGTTTTACGGAGGCTCGGCGGATTGCTGCTTTGGCCGATGCTCATCGGATCTCGCTTGCGCCGCACAATCCACAGGGACCCGTTAGTACAGCTGCGTCGCTCGAGTTCGGTTTTTCTCAGCCGAGTTACATCATTTGCGAGTCGGTGCACAATGACGTTCCATGGCGAAAGGATATTGTCGAGGAAGGTTTTATCGTTGATGAAAAAACGCGAACGGTGACGCCCAATAAGAAGCCGGGGCTTGGGATTACGATCAATGAAGCGGAAGTGAAAAAGCATCCGTTTGAACAGGAGATTCCCCAACGCGTCTTCCATCAGGACGGCAGCGTTGGCGATTGGTAATTGTTCCGGAATAAGTAACCATGCACCAAGATCTTGCTCGACGACACAGCGCGTTCCAAGGTCGTATTGGAATCGCTCGTGAGGAAATTACGCCACCCGTTGGTATCTATTCACGAAACTGGGGCGCTGCAAAGCATGATACGGCCGAATCGATTCACCGACCCTTGGCTCTCACTGCTCTGACGATGGTGTCATCCTCCAGTGATAAACCGTTGGTTCTGATCGAGGCTGATCTAGGCTGGTGGCGTTCGTTGGAGCTGTTTCGTCAGTTTCAAAAGCGAATGCTGGAAGAACTGTCGCTTGATTCCACTCGTTTTATTTTTTCTCTGACTCATACGCACGCATCCCCACCACTTATGGAGTCGGACCCGGTGTTGCCTGGAAACACGTTGCTGTCGTCGTGGATGGAAGGCCTGAATGAGGCTGCCGTTTCCGTTATGAAGCGGGCCTTGGCAGGTGCGGACGAAGCAATCCTCGATTGGCATACGGGGCGGTGCACACTGGCCGCCGTTCGCGATTTACCGGATCCCGACCCAACGGTCGATCGTATGATTTGCGGATTCAATCCTGCGGCCAAGGCAGACGACACGCTGCTCGTGGGGCGTATTACGGATCGATCGGGAACGGTGCGGGCCACCCTCGTTAACTATGCCTGCCACCCGACCACTCTGGCCTGGGGAAATACAGCGATCTCTCCCGACTATATCGGAGCGATGCGGGAAACGATGGAGACAGCGACTGGAGCCACGGCCTTCTTTCTCCAGGGAATGTCGGGAGATGTTGCGCCGAAACATCAGTATGTTGGCGACGTTGAGGTGGCTGATCGTCATGGCCGCCAGTTGGGGTTCGCTGCGCTGGCAGCTTTGAATGATATGGAGCCCGCAGGATTCCAACTTCGCTTTGATGGCGTTGTCGAATCAGGTGCACCCTTAGCGGCCTGGCGACATCAATCCTGTGGGATTTCGACGGAGTTGCGAGCGGTTGAAGTCGTTGCCGACCTGAAGCTCAAAGAATGGCCGACCGCCGATCGTCTCGAGCAGCAGCGACTTGCCTGTGATGATCGGGCCGTGGAAGAGCGGCTTCGACGGCAGCGAGATATCCGACGATCATTGGGAGACGGGACTTCGTTTCCGTTGATGGTGAATGCTTGGAGGATTGGCGATGCACTGCTTGTTGGTTGTGCCGGCGAAGCCTATTCTCAGCTGCAGCGGGATTTGCGCAGTCGTTTCCCTCATTTGACAGTGATTTGTATGAACCTGATCAACGGTTCCGTCGGCTATCTGCCTCCGACGGATCTCTACGATCTGGATGTCTATCCTGTCTGGCAGACTCCGTTCGATCGTGGTTGCCTAGAACGATTGGCGAATACGATGGTAGCTGGCATCGAAGAACTTCTCGCTTAATTTTAAACCAACACCAGATCCCAAATAGTGAAGATCATGACTGTGACACCGAGCATCGAAGGCATTCTGCCGATTCTTCACACTCCATTTGACGTCAACGATGAAATTGATCGTGATAGTCTCGAACGCGAAATTGACTGGGCCTTTGAGCAAGGATGTAACGGCGTATGTTCGGCCATGGTTTCTGAAATCCTACGGTTAACGACCGAAGAACGCGTTCGTCTGAATCGATTGATTGTGGAAATGACGGCTGACCGGGGACATGTCGTTGCCAGCGTCGGTGCGGAGAGTGCCAAGCAGGCGATCTATTTCGCAAAGGAAGCTGTTGAGGCTGGATGCAGTGCTGTGATGGCGATTCCTCCTATTGCAACAGCATTGCCGCTGTCCGCACTGCATGATTACTTCAGCACGTTGGCAGATGCAGTGCCGGTCCCTCTGATCGTTCAGGATGCATCGTCCTATGTTGGCACATCGATTCCGACCGAATTCTACGTGCGTTTACTGAATCAATACGGGCCGCAAAAAATCCTGTTCAAGCCAGAAGGTGCGCCGATCGGACCAAATATTTCAGATTTGCGTGACGCCAGTGACGGTCGTGCCTGCATGTTCGACGGATCGGGCGGCATTTTGCTGATTGATGCCTTTCGACGTGGCGTGATGGGTACGATGCCGGGAATTGATTTACTTGATGGAATTGCGGCTTTGTGGCACGCCTTGAAAAGCGGCGACGACGAAACAGCCTATCGGATTTACTTTCCAATCTGTGCGTTGGTTGCCTTGCAGTTGCAAGCGGGATTAGACGGATTTCTCGCTATCGAGAAATATATTCTTGTGAAACGCGGGTTGTTTACCACGGATCGGCGACGCGAGCCAAACTCCTGGAGCCTCGATCCGGAAACACAGAGCGAAATCGATCGACTCTTGGTCCGGATGGCTGACATGCTGTCTGCCTGAACGGTCCAAACCTCATCGCGTTCTCGCCGTGTCTGACTTGATACGAGCGAAGAGTCTGTCCAAAAGGCAGGTGGTTTAATTGAGGAATGTGGCTCTTTGCAGATCGAAACATGTTTCGGCTCTTGGGTTTTGCAGTCACTTGAATAAGTGTTGACTCATTGGGAAGAATGGATGAGTTGTTGGCTGATAGCTTTTCTATTGGCTTGGTTCGAGTTAGGCTGGAATAGGTTCTTGAAAGGTGTTCTCGATCGGATGGGGGTTAGCAAAATGCGACCTTGGCATAAGTATGGCTACGCGACGAAGGTGTTTGCAACGCTGCTGTTTATTGGCTGCATGTGTGCAAAACCGATCTTCAGTCAAACTCCACCGAAAGAAAAGCTTTGGTTTCAACGCGCCATGGTTGGAATGGAAGTTGGCCCAACGGGTGCCCAATTCGGTTACAGCGACCCACGCGACAATCTTTACTGCGAAAAGTGGGATGGGGCAGAAATCGTACGACGTTGTGTTGCGGCGGAAGCGGAGTATCTCGTGCTGTGGCTGCGCGATGGTGACTTTGCCTATTACAACTCAACACGCCTGCCAAAAGCTCCGGGACTCAGGGAACGTGACCCGCTTCGCGAAGCAATCGATGAGGCAGCGAAACACGATTTGCCCATTATTTCGTATTGCGTCGTTCAGCAGGGAGGCCTTTTTCTTCAAGAGAATCCTCAGTGGAAGATGAGGGACGTCTCAGGGAATGAAATCGAAAGATTTTGTTACAACTCCGGCTATCTGCAGGAAATGAAAGAGATTATCGCTGAGCAGCTTGCTTACGGAATCGACGGCTTTCACATCGATATGCTTGACCAGGGATTTGGCAAACCCTATGGATGTTGGTGCGACACGTGCCGTCAGCTTTTTCGGGAAAAGTATCATCACGATATGCCGTCAAATGTTAAGTGGGATCAGCTTTGGGACGAGATGTTGGAGTTTCGTTATGCCACGAGTGAGCGTTTTGAAAAGGAACTGACGGCTTATATCCGGTCGCGTCATCCCAACGTGACTGTCGATTACAACTATCACGGTAGCCCGCCGTTTTCATTCGAAGTTGGCCAACGTCCTGTGCAGCATGCGGGTAATGGAGATTTTGTTACGGGCGAAACGGGTGTTTGGGGATTCAGTGCACTGGGGGTCGGATTAAACGCCGAGTTTTATCGTGCATCCACACCTCGGGTGCCATTTCAAGTCGCGATTCAACGCGGAGTGCGGATGTATCATGATCAGACCACTCGTCCGTTGCACGATATGCGTTGGGAAACGCTGACCCTGTTGGCGCACGGAGCATTCGTCACGATGATCGACAAGACCGCATTCGACGGTTCACTCGATCCATTGGCCTACGAACGGATCGGCAAAGTGCTGGGCGAAGCGAAATCGAAGCGAGAACACTTTGGGCAACGGCAGGTTTTTGACATTGGGCTTTACTTCAGCAGTCGCACTCGTGATTGGATGGGCCGAGAGGATCCGGCAAAATACTTTCACAGCTTTCAAGGTGCTCATCAGGCCTGCGTGATGGAGCATCTCCAGTACGGAGTTATCCTAGACGAAAATGCAACACTGGATAGGCTGCGAAAATTTCCCGTGGTCTGTCTGCCCAATGCGGCGATTGTCTCGGAGGAGGAAGTCGATCTGTTTCGTAGTTACGTTCGTGAAGGTGGTAGACTATTGATTACAGGTCAGTCCGGGCAATTTGATCAATGGGGACAACCGTTGTCAAAGTCCGTTTTGGAAGGGTTGATCGGTGCCACTTTGACGGAACGACTCGAATCGGAAGACAACTGGGTCAGTGTTGACGAAGGAACGTCAAGCTGTCCTGAATCGCAACTTGTCGCGGATGATTTGCGTGTGAACTGGCCTTTTCTTGTGAACGGGCCGGCTACCATTTACCAGCCAACGACTGCCAAGCCGCTTGGTAAGCTTTACAAACCACACCGGACGAAGCGTCAACTGCAGGGGAAAATGCATACCGAGTGGCCGATGAGTGCCGATTCACCTGTTGGCGCTGCGGCGTTCATAAATAACTACGGAAAGGGAAGAGTCGTTACTTGTGCCGCATCACCCGACTACGCTGCCGCAAGTGAGCACGCCTTGGTGGAACATCGAACCTTATTTCGCAACTTGTTTCGCACCTTCCAGACCCAACGGTCCGTTGTCGTCGAAGGGCCTGCCAATGTTGAGGCGGTCGTCACCGATGACCCGCAAGGACGGACGTTGCGACTCCATCTGTTGGCATATAACTCAACTCCTCGCACAACACCGGGAAAGAATCGTCCATATGTTTTACCTGGTATGATTGTGGACAAGCCCATCTATCGAGTTCGCCTTGTCGTTGACGGCTTACGCTCGGCTGCAGCGATTAATCCAACAACTGAACTCAAGGTGAATGAAAATACGGTGAAAGCGACAGTCGAAGATATTCACGAAGTCATTTTGCTAAGATACTAAGAACCGAATCCAAGTTAGCCGTTTGCAAATCCTGCAGTGGTTTGTCGCTGGTTCCCGGAGTATGCGTGGCAGCGGACGGGCTAGTTCGATGAGCCTCGTTCTTACTGAATCGCCGTCAATCGATCGTTGGTCATTTCGATGGCATCTTATGGTGAGTGCAAGGGTGAGCTTTTACCGTAGCGATTTCCCATTGAGCACGCTTTTCAAAGAAATCGATTTTGGGTATTCCTGCCAGCGATCGAAGTCATCTTGCTCAGGAAGGACCAATAATCGTGATTTGGCGAGAGTCATATTTTTCGGCGGATGCAGGGCAGGGGCTGGTAATCTCTTGTGGTGAAACGGTTTAAGCCTCCAGTCGATTGCCAATTGAACATGCAGTCTGAAAAAAAGTCTCGAAATTTAGACAAAACGACGATTTGTTTGGCTCTTCCTTACAGTGGAGCAATGAATGAATAAATCCGTCGATCCCCTCGTCAGTGATCTAGCAGCCGGTCAGCTTGAGGCCTTTGGCCAGTTGTATGACCAATATGCTGGTCGACTGTTCGCGGCAGCGCTCAGGATGCTCCGCCGTCGGGAGTGTGCGGAAGACGTGGTTCAGGAGGTTTTTGTGGCGATGGTCCGATCAAGACACCGATTAAGCGACGTCGAGGATCTGACGGCCTACCTATTCGCCACGTTGCGTAATGCGGTTGCTCAGCACGCGTCTCGTCGGGCGCGCCTTCCAATCGTCAATGAACCGGCTGAAGATTTAGCAGTGACCTTTCCGGATCAACCTGATTCGCGTCGTGACGAACTGCGCGATGCAATTGCCAATTTGCCATCAGCGCAACGCGACGTGATTGCGTTGAAGATTGACGGTGAATTGACCTTCGCTCAGATCGGACAGGCAATTGGTGTGAGCACGAACACCGCAGCGAGTCGTTATCGCTATGCATTGGAAAAACTGCGGGCGAATTTTCAGGCGTCCTCAAAAGGGGAGACGGATTAAATCTTATGGACAAACTGCCAGACGAACTAGGCAAACTCGAAGAAGAATTAATGAACGTCTGTCGAGAGAAACCTTCTAAGGAGTTTCGAGATCGGCTGTTAATGACTCTAGAAAAGGAGTTGGTCGTCGAGTTACCTCCAGCGACCGAGCGAAGTCGATGGGCGTTTGCTGCTGCAGTCGCCCTTTCGGTTTTGATCTGGATGAATCTGTCGATTAGCGCAACGAACTCGATTGGCAGGCATGGTCAAGTGGCGTGGTCTGCGTCGGAGATCGATCAAGTGGCCGCGGATCTTCACGAATTGTTACCCGAGCTCTCATCGAGCCAAACCCGTCGATATGCGATGCTCTTACAAGCTCGCGATACTTTATTACTGATGCCCGAGTTGCCCCCCAGCACTTTTTTTCAACAGGCGGGTGGTGGAATCGATCGAGGGGCAGAATAGGAGCGGCACAATGGCTTACATATTACTTTGGTTTGAAAACTTGACATTTGATCTCCTGCTCGTTGCCACGCTGATTGCATGCATCGGGCGGTTGAAACGAGTTGGGTTGCGGCGATTGTTGGCGATACTGGTTGTGTTGGCGTGGTTTTCCGCGAGGGGAGCTGCGATTGCAGGTCTAGCGGTTCTGCGTTTTACTGCCTTGGTGAATGTTGACTCGGCTCTTTATCTGCTGGTCAGTTCTACGGTTTGTTTTGGAATCGGTGCTGTGTGGCTGCTTGTTGTGGGGTTGCGGACTTGCAAAGACGATTCAGCCGTGGCTGCATCCTGGCCACGCGGGCGACTTGCGATGTTCACCTGTATCGCACTGGGGCTCCAGCTAATGACGACCTG
Organism: Pirellulaceae bacterium; assembly: GCA_029243025.1. Taxonomy (NCBI): domain Bacteria; kingdom Pseudomonadati; phylum Planctomycetota; class Planctomycetia; order Pirellulales; family Pirellulaceae; species Pirellulaceae bacterium. Next base: position 47,783 of record JAQWSU010000057.1, read on the forward strand.
GAATGTCGATCTCGCAGTCCGACAGCAGTTTGCCGGACTTCAGGCCGAAGCAGGTGGCATGGGCTTATCGATCGCGCCAGCGCGAATTCCTGATCGTGACAACGCGGCGATCGTCTATGAACAGAGCTACGATGCGCTTGAGGAGGCTTCTTGGTCTGAGACACATCGCGACAAATGGCAGGATTGGATCGATCTAGAATCGAAGGATTTCAACGTTGACGACCCCGACCTGAAGAGCTTTCTCAAGAAACAGGGACCGACGTTAATTTTGTTGCGGCAGGCGGCGGAAAAGGCAGGATGTCACTTTGGTCGTAATTACAGTCAATTGAGTTTTGACTTGATGCTGCCTGAGCTCACCCATTTGCGACAAGCCGCGCGTCTCTTGTCACTTGACGCTCGATATCGAGCCGCTCAGGGAGATATGCAAACGGCTTTGGAAGACGTGGGTGCGATCTATTCCCTAGCGGAGCATGTTGGTAGCGATCCACTCTTGATTTCCACGTTGCTGACAAAGGCGATTGATCAGGTGGCAACCGATACGTTTCAAGAGGTCCTCGCGCTCGCGGGGCAACAGGACATTGCCCAGCGAATCACGTCTGATCAGCTTCAAGCGATTGACCTTGATGGAAGTATGTCTTTGGCTCGGCTCTATCAGCGATCTCTCCGAGGTGAAACTGCATTCGGATTGAATCTCTTTTATCAAATGAGCAATGGAAACCTTGATTGGTCACAAGGGTTTTCTGGGACGACGTCACAGCCCTCACCGGCCAATTCCTTTTTTCGAATATTCCTACTGCCGGATGACTTGACGTCGTATCGAAAGATCATGAGCGACTTTTCGAGCGTCGCAGCAAAACCTTTTTACGAAGCTCGAGACGATCTCGATAATTTGGACGAGCGATTCGAGCAGGAGCCCATGGGGATCATCACCAAAATGATCACACCCGCGTTAGCAGCCGCAACGGAGCAAGTGGCCCAAGGTGACGCGCGACATCAGACGGCCCGCTTAGGACTTGCGGTAGCTCGTTATCGATCCAAGACAGGTGATCTTCCGAAGACTTTGGAAGAGCTTGTTCCTGATTACATCCCGATTTTGCCGCGTGATCCGTTTGACGGGGAGTTCATGAAGTATCGCGTGACAGATGACGGTGCCGTCATTTACAGTGTCGGCCCCGATGGTAAAGACGATTCGGGTACCATCTTCGATGCGAAAGAAAGACAGGGAGATATTGTCTTTCAGCTGGAATCGTATCAGTGATCCCGATTGGGATCGTGACACGTGAACGAATTTTTTGAAAGCAGCGTTCGAACCATCAATCGAATTCAATCGCCGGCAACTACGTCGCAGCGAGCTCCTTGCTGCAAACAAGATACGCTGGAAGTTGCAGTGATCCACTTCGCAGCTGTTCTCACGTCCAGAACGCATTGAAGTTGCCGCAAAAGATTTCGATCGTGAGATCCAATTTAACGATCGCCACGCCGGTTCTCGGCGATTGGCGCCGTTTTCGATCCTAAGCATTAATTAGTGGTGGTGCTGAGTTCAACTGAATTGCAACGCCCCGTGCTAAGGGAATGAATCAGGATTGGAGAAAAACCGGCTCGATTTGAGTGCTTTTTAGCAAAAAGACTGGCCGATCCATGGTAAGCGGTGGAAAAATTTTCATTGGCAAATATTCTTTATAGTGGGGAATGTTTCGGCTCGAATTTGAAATTTGAGTTCTGCACTGGTCGTGATTGATTTCTTTGGGGCGTTTGAAATGGTGATGCAGGTAAAGTCCAAGGGGCGCGAACAGCATTTATTGGATATTTTTTGTTCCTATGATGTCTTACGTCTCAAACACTACGCAAGAAGAGGTGATCCAGGCAGGATCGAAGTCCGATCGATGGAAGGTGCTGTTGCACTACGATTTGATGAAGTTGGTTATTTCAATCGCGTTTACCATGTGGAACCGAGGGCTCTGACAAAGCTGCCGGAGCTCATGCAGGTGTACCGCAACTCGCAGCATTCGATTGAGTTGATTCCGTCAATGGGAATGCAGTTTACCGATCACGCGGCGGAGCTGAACGCTCTCGGGTTTGCTCCGGACACGCGTTATGCTTGGCTGAGTCGAGACCTCACCGCTTCAGACTCGGGTGATCTCTCTACGGATGATATTCAAGTACGTCGCCCTCTCACGACCGAATATGATCAAGTACTGGATCTCTATTTACGTGGATTCGGCGCACCACCTGAGAGCTGCGTTTCTGCCAAAGCAAACATGCGGCTATTGTTCGACGAACCCCGTTTGCACTTTTGGATCGTACTGGTCGATCGCCAGCCCGTTTCACTTGGCATGCTTTACCATGTTGGCAACTGTGCTTTTTTATGTGGTGGTGCCACGTTGCCTGAGTTTCGTAAGCATGGATTTCATCGCATTTTGATTCGTCGTCGTTTCCACGAGGCACGTCTTTTGGGTTGTGATTCAGTGGTTTCTTGGGCGGTTGAAAATGGGCAGAGCCATGACAATATGTGTTCGATGGGCTTTGAAATGATTGCTGGTGCTCAGAGCTGGGCAAGAAGCTGTGAACAGATCGAGAAATGAACCTGCAGTGAATCCGCGTTCGGCGAGAGGTCCTAATTAGGTCGTGAAGACAGATCGCCAGTATCGGCCCGTGCAGGCCGCTGATTTTTTCGGAACCCTCACTGAACGTTTTGGTCACGCATGCGTTGATTTTGCAGAGCGAACCGCAGTCGTGGGTCGTGAAAGATTGACTTATGCGGAACTCGATCGAATCACTAACTGCTTGGCACATGCTCTTGTCAAGCATCGCGTCGATTTGAATCACCCTGTCGCCATTCTGGCAACTCCTGGGATCGAATTTGTGTCAGCCGTGTTGGGGACGCTTCGGGCTGGTGGCAGTTATTTGCCGTTGGATGTTCGCGATTCGACGCTAAGACTTGCCGAGACGATTGACGATATTGGATGTCGCACTGTCATCGCTCACTCAGATTTCATGGATCGGTCGGGTGATCTTCGAAAACAATGTCCTCAGCTGACTGCGGTGTACGACATCGCGATGTTGGGCAGCAAGAAAGTTCTACCGCCGATTGAGCCACCGACAAAAGTGACGCCCACAACACGCGCCTGCGTTTTTCATACTTCCGGATCGACGGGCAAGTCGGTTGGAGTCTCGATGAGTCATGGTTTTGTTTTATCGGACATATTGCGACAGACAAACGACTTGGCGATTAGCTGCGAAGATCGATTTGACTTGTTGTTTTCACCTGTGTTTAGTGCCTCACTAGCCCCGATGTTTGGGGCTTTATTGAATGGTGCGGGACTTTGGATCTTTGAAACGGCCGAACAAGGGGTGCATCGAATTGCGTCTTGGTTGCAGGCATCTCGCATTTCACTCTCCACGATGTCTGTTTCGACGATGCGAACGCTGTTGGATTCGCTGACGGAAGGAGAGAATCTTGCTGCTTTGAGATTGGTTTCGGTTGGTGGAGAGCCTCTGTGGGCCTCTGATGTGCACGATTTTCAAAGAAAAGTCCATCGCAAGTGCTTGTTGCAAAATGCCATGGCCACGACCGAAACACGTACCTACGCACAGTTGTTTATCTCGCATGACGATGATGTCAGTGACCCGGTACCGGTTGGATTTGGAGTCAACGATCGTACGATTCGATTGCGCGATGATCGTGGGCAAGATGTATTGCCAGGGGAAACCGGTGAAATTGTGGTGGATGGCCGACTGTTGTCAGACGGCTATGTCAACGAACCCTCGTTGACTCATGCTCGCTTCGAACAACTGCCAAATGGCCTAACGCGATACCGTACTGGTGACTATGGACGGTTCGATGACCGTGGCCGTCTGATCTGTATTGGGCGAAAAGATTCGATCGTTAAAATTCGAGGGCACCGAATCGAAACCAATATTGTTCAGCGGGCCTTCGAGGCGCTTGATTCGGTTGAGCGGGCAGCTGTGCTTGCCGATGAAGCAAACTCACAGGAACTGCGACTGGCGGCTTTTCTGCAGTTGAAATGCAGTCTGTCGACGGAAGAAATCAGAAAACAGGTTGGCGAGCATCTTCCCCAATATGCGATCCCCCAACAGATCGTTCCCCTGGAATCGCTGCCACAAACCGCGACGGGTAAAGTCGATCGGCAAGAGTTGCATCGAATCTTATCGAAGGAATTCCCACGACAACATTCGCCTAGCCAAAACATCCGTCAGCCAGTTGACGGAGGGCAGGGAATCTTAGGCAAATTTCAAAACATGACTGAGCAACAGCTGGGTGAGATTTGGCGAACCTTGTTGTGCAAGCCGATAAGCCGTTCGGATGATTTTTTTGATCTTGGCGGCGATTCGTTGGCTGCTGTTCCGCTACTAACCGCAGTTGAAAAGCAACTCGGATGTCGACTCAGTTTTCAACAATTGTCTGAACATTCAAAATTAGGGGAATTGGCTCAACTGATTGAACAGTCGGAGACTAAAAAGTCTCCAATGGTGAAGTTGGAGAGTGGCCGATCCGAGAGCGATTGTCCACCCATGTTTTTTGTCTCGGGTATCATGGGCTATGCGACCGATTTTCAATCCTGGGTAGACAACACAGACGGTTTGTTTGGGGATCTGTACGCCTTCGAGACAGCTTATTTGAGCTCAGATACAGAACCGGAGCTGCATCTTGATGCTGTGGCAAGACAATATGTTGCCTGTGTGGAAGAGGTGGCAGACGGCGCGCCGGTGATTGTGGGTGGTTATTCTTGGGGAGGGCTGGTTGCACACGAAATGGCTTGTCAGTTGAGAGATCGTGATATCCCGGTAGAACTGTTGGTCATTTTTGATACACCAGTTCCTGGTGCCGTTTTAAAAGATCATCCATCCTGTTTGTCACGACTCCTGACCATTCTTGGTAATTTGCCAGCTTGGATTCGATATGACTTGTGCCGGATGCCTTGGTCGGTGACCTGGAATCGATTCCGAGGTAGTGTGGAGCAAGCGTTTGGCCAGTTGTTTGGCAGCCAAGATCGCGACGATGCAACCAATGTCCGCCGATTCTTTGGCCGGGATGTTAGCTCGAATGCCGGAATGGATGATTTTAAAAAACATTGTCGCGCGGCTACTAATCTGACACCGAAAGTTTTTTGCGGGAAGACACTTGTCGTTCGGGCCCGGGCACAGTCGTTGACTGATCCGCGATGCGGTGCCTTAGGATGGGAGCAATTTGTTGTCCCAAATCCGTTGGTGCGCGTTGTGGGCGGGAATCACAAATCGATGATGGAGGAACCATACGTCCGGGAGATCGTCTCGTCCCTGAGACTTGTGGTGGACAAAGCTGTCAACGATGTTTGATCGACTTGTGAAACGGTGAGCGTCGGCAGCCAACAAATCCAGGAAGTCGGTATCGCCAAAGCGATCCGACCTCTTAAGAATTTCATGACTTCTAGGATGTGACGGCCTTCTTATTCGCTGCCAAACCTCTGTTGAGCGTCTTCCAGGCCGCCCACGTTTTCTACGTCCGTGTAACCCAGATCCTCCAGTGCCGTTTTCGCCCTGCCAGCTCGACCGCCTGCTCGGCAGTGAAGCACGATAGGCGTCGACTTGTCGGAAACGTGTTCTGCGATTTTGGCGGCGATTTCGTCATGGGGAATGTGGATCGCTTGTGCCAGATGGCCAGAATTCCACTCTTCCAGCGAGCGCACATCAATGATCACCGGTGCTGTTTCGGCCGCCGTATTATCAGTTGGTTCCGTTTGCTCTTCCACTACGTCGACGGAAATGGCTGGCACATTCGTTTGAGCGGCAGGCTCTGTGGATTTCTGACAGCCGATTTGCGGTGCCAAGATCAGGAAAGAAAACAGGATGAGATTTCTATCGGATAACATAACGATTTCCATGTTCTGATGAAATGAGCCCCCAATGCCAATCGCTAATCGGGGCGAAACGGGTTCCTAGTCCTTTTTAGAACCGTCCATCCGTTGTCAGTCAACCCAGGGAAACGAAACCAATTCCAGGGATCGCTGTGTTGGGTTCTGTTGCACCTGGGTGAGTCTCCTGCCAACAAGGAGTCGTTGTCTGCCATTCGAATCAACGATGTCTTGGCTGCGAAACCAAGTGATCGAGTTCTGAGCGTCTTTCGCCGTAATGGAAACCTAGGGACGTTGACTCGTGAAGGAAGGCGTAGATCGATTAAAAAGCTGTCTAGGAAAAAGGTGAAGACAGCCGCCAAATCGCGGCCCCGTCTTCGAAGATGTGTTCGCCAAAGATTTTTCGGTTGGCAGGGTCGTATTCACACCCTTCCAGGGTTGGGACGAGTCAAAGCCGTAATTAAGTGGTCCCTACAGCGGGCTTTCGGCAAGGACGGGCAATGTCACTCCGATTGAGCGACGTGGGGGCTTCTGTTGGGGTTCTGTCAGCGTCATCTTTCGGAATAGAATAGGTTCTCAACGCATAAGTCGAGTAGGCAATATAACGACGCGTGGGTGTGAGATTGCCGATGCGATATCCTCAACCCGTCTGTCATCCGCATCCTGTGGGAGATGGTCCATGTTGCTCAAAGGAAATAGATGCCAAAGCAGAATTTTCGTATTGCTCTTCTGATCCTTACGCTCTTGTCGCTGTTGACCTGCAGCTACCAACTCGTCGGTGAAGAACAGCACACGGTTAGCCCGTTCCTCGCATTCAATTACAACGGAGTTGTAAGGAAGTATCTGCTGCACCTACCGCAAGAGCTTCCAGACAATGCTCCGTTGGTGTTTTTGCTTCACGGGTACGGTGGTGATGCCCGAGATTACGTTGAGCTAGGAATGAATCAAGTAGCAGACACACACAAGTTTGTGGTCTGCTATCCACAAGGCGAAAAAGATTTCGAAGGCATGCCCCACTGGAATGCCAGGCTCAAGATTAGTCAGACCGACGACATCGGCTTCCTGTCGGCACTGGCCGCCGATGTCCAAAAACGCCACAATCTTAATTCCAAAAAGACCTTTACCTGTGGAATTTCCAACGGTGGCTTCATGAGCTATACCCTGGTGGCAGAACGCCCCGATGTATTCAAAGCAGCCGCCTCGGTGATTGGCACCATGAGTGGATACACTTGGCAGCATCGTGAAAAGATCCAACCGATACCTGTTCTCCAGATTTCAGGCTTGAGTGACAAGGTCATTCCGTATGATGGGACGATGGCATCGGCCGGCGGTTGGGGAGGGGCACCGAGTCAGGACATCGTTATTGATTTTTGGGCCAAGCTCAATAAAACCCAGACCAAAGAGGTCGTCAAGATTTCTAAGAACACAACAGCTGACTATTACAGAGACGGTGTGAACAATCACGAAGTCTGGCACTACAAGATCGCGAGATTTGGCCACCGAGTGCCGAGCAAAAGAGAAACGGGAATTGTCACCGCAGAGCTGATTTGGCAGTTTTTCAGTCGATTCTAGTGTCCGCTTCAATCGTCACTGGGCTGTCTTGGCGACGTGCAGGCCTGGGGCATGTCGAGGTAGTTGTCAGCGATGTTACATCGCATCCGTTTTAATGGCGGCATACACCACGGGGCGGATGGCCTGTTTGATCTGCCGCATTGGAGACTGGTTACTCAGTGTGATGACGGCCAGCTCATCGCTTGGTGAGATAAAGAACTCTGTGCCGAGTCCACCGAGCCATTCGTATTCACCGATCGGTGACGAATTGACTTTTCGGATTCGGACGGCGAATCCGAGGCCGAAGCCTCGCCCCGCAGGCTGGCGGCTGATTTCGCCGACTCCTCGGGGTAACTGGTTGCGAGTCATCATTTCGACCGTTTCCGCCTTGAGTAAACGTTGGCCGTTGAACTCACCTTTACCGGTAAGCATCAGGCAGAATCGCATATAGTCGGCAGCTGTCGAGACGAGTCCACCGCCGCCGGAAAGAAATTTAGGTGATTTCTCAAAAGTGAATGGACCGCTTGTTCCCGGTTGTTGGGCGATAACTGGCTTCAAGTCGTTGTCGTAAGCCACTGCCAATCGGTTCCATTTTTTTTGGGGAACATGAAACCCCGTGTCTGTCATGTTGAGTGGTTCAAACACCATTCCTGCCAGCGCCCGATCAAGCGACTTACCAGCGCCGATTTCCACCAGTCGGCCCACAACATCTGTCGCAAAGCTGTAATGCCATCCCTTGCCCGGTTCGTATCGAAGTTTCACGGCGTCGAGGTGGTTCATCATTTCCTTAAGTGTGCTGTCGGCCAGCGGAGGATGTCCTGCTTTGCGAAGAGCCCGATCGGTGGTGACGTTGTTGGGCAATCCAGATGTGTGTCGCAGCAAATCTCGAACTGTCATTCCTCGCTGAGGTAGTTGTCCGTCGAATTTCATCTTGCCGAGCGACGCAATATATTTTTCGGCAGGTGCGTCAAGTTCCAATTTTCCATCCTCGACAAGGATCATGGCGGCGACACTAACGACCGCCTTGGTCATCGAATAGAAACGGAAAATGGTCTGCTGTTGCATGGGCCGATTTGCTGCAATGTCCTGCATGCCGTAGGCCTTGAACTGGATTACTTTGCCACGTCGTGCCACGATTGTGACGGCGCCCGCCAATTGCTTCTTGTCAATGAACGACTGCATGATCGTATCGATGTCAGTTAGCTTTTCGGGCGACATTCCCACCTCATGGGGCTCAGCAGTCAGCAGCTCCTGGCCGACTGCGCTAACTAGCGGCGTAACCAAGTAGGTAGCTAACATCACCGTGATAAGGTTGGCGTGGTTCATGAAATGATCTTTCAATCTCAAGAATGATTTACCGAATCGGGGTGAGCAAAGCTTGACTCGTGACTGTTGAAATGGAGTCCGAATCGAAAAAGGTAACCGACGCGTTTTGCCATCCAAATGGGTTGCTCGGATTCTGCCTCGCGCGACCGAGGCAACAAGTTGTCATTGTAATGGGCAAGTTATCGGTCTTGACGGGTTTTTAAAGGGAACTGTTTCGTGATTGACGTTGTGTTTCTAGTTCATTGTCTGCCCCATGCCAAATCCGGTGCGGATCGGGATTAGTTTTTAAATGATTAAATTGCGATTGAAACGGTGATGCTGAATTCGATCGTACTGGGCTGGTGGCTGCATTTGCGGACGGCGGTTACGAACTACCGCGGCACGAGGCGAATGTCACAGCCGTATCGGATCATCTGACTTCGTGTTAGTAGTGTTCCCAATTCCAGGGCTGTTGTAGACGATGCGGCAGCAATGATAGGAATGCGACATTTGTTGACGACCGATCAACCTCGCACCCGTTTCCTCAAATCGGCTGATCTTGTTGGGATCGAGGAAGAACGTTGTCGATCGTAAGATTTTCGACGCGCGGAGTCGCTGCGCCGAAATTTTCGATGCAGGAAGGAATTCCGGTGAAAGAGATTTCCCACGCCAAAACAGAGGGGTGTTTAAGATTGCAAAGCCACTACGAAATGCTCCGTCCTAGAGCATTTCGTGCCAGGGCTTTTTAGCTGCCAGATTGCAATTAGTCAGATGAGTTCAGTGCTTTTAAGCCTCTGCCCAACTCTTCGTGATCCAGGCTGCCGTTCGCATTGGTATCCCATTTCTTGAGGAGTTCCTTCGCCCCACCACCACGCCCGGTCGGACCTGCCTTGCTTGAGGGGCCATCTTCTCCAGGCCCTGTGCTTCGGAAAACATTGGTCGTCTGGCTATGGTTGATCCCGGGAATTGCCGAGGGACCTACCGTGTGGTATTGAAGGTTGCTATGGGGAACTCCGTAGGAAGTCCAGCGACTACCCGTCACATGCGTATTCCCTTCCCAACGGTTCACGCGGCGCCAGGAACCGGGATCGATATGTCCTCGATTAGGGTCGATTGCACTTTCTTTCACCTTGCTCTGAGTTGTGTCGACCGTCCAGCGACCCGTGCTCGGATCGTAATGGAAACCACTGAAGTGATTGTGAGTCTGTGCAACGGTCGGATTCCAAGGTGGCTGATAGGGATACGGATGGGGATATGGATGGGGATAGGGATAGGGATATGGCATGTGCGGATGAGGATGGTACGAATGAGCTGGCTGGGCTGCCAAGTCAGTCGCAATCCAGCCAAACAATAAGGTAACCAAAAGGACTCGGTAAAACATAAAAAACTCCCCAGGGTAGCGAAGTAGATTCGTTCAACAAACACCCACTGGTTTCTTGTGGTGCGGGCGGAACAATTGATTTGAAAGAGGCACTGCCTTTGCCCGACGGTCTGCCGGAATTGAAGTCGTGCCCCCAAATGACCAAACTGCGATAGTCCACAGTAGTGTAAGTCGATGAAGGAGGCGATGCAAATGATTCTCAGCGGGACTTTGGAGGGTACTGCAACCATGCCTCCATCCTGATTGAACTCGGCGGCAAAAGCCTGGTGGGGCGTGTTGATTGATAACAGACAACATCGAGGTGGCAATTCGGCTCAGACTGCCAACACCACACCTTTCCTCGTGTCGACGAAAGGTGTGGCTGCTGAGCTCGAGGTGATGGGAAGATCATCAACAGAGTGTCTTAAGATAAGTGTATGGCGTCTCGGCATTGGCTGCGCTCGGCAGCAATCATTCATTCTCCTGACGCAGAACATTCCAAACACCGCTTGCGTCGATGCTGATACTCGTTCCGTCAATCTGAGCAGTGGAGTTGCCTGATTTGGTGACTTGAGTTTTGATTGTCGCTGCCAGGGAGCGAGAGTTCTCGTCTTGAGTGTGAGGAACCAGCACGCTTAAGAATCGTTCGGTCTCTCCATGTTGGATCGGACGCCAGCCGAAGCAAGTGATGTTCGGATCGCTATCCTGCGAGTGTCGCTGTCGCACTTTCCCGAAGTTCATCACACCGTCCTGATGAATATACAGCAGCAAGTGCATCTTATCTTTTTGCCACCAAGCTTGCGCAAACGCGGGTCCATCAAACCAATTGGTATCCTGCATTGCAAGATTGCGAGTATCATCCGTCTGCTCGTTTTCAGGAATAGCCAGATGCCATACGGGGCCGACCACATAGTCGTCGCCAAGCGGCTTGCCGCCGACATACTCATCGGCCACCACGAGGTAACCGTCGTGGGTTAGCACGGCGCGACGAATCCAGCGGCTACCGGGACCGTAGTAATCCTCGAAAGCAAATTGTCCAAAACTATCGCCCGCATCGTTGTTTTCGGCGCGACTTAGTTCCGGTAGGCTGCGGATCGATCCGCGTCGCATGTAGTCTCGTTCGTCGCCTTGGCGATCCGGATGAAGCGGGAATTTGTGCCGCTTGTGCATGACTAACAACAGATCGAGGCTCTCCTCACCAGAGCCACCGCCTCGCAAGTTCTTATCGGAATAAACGTTGTTGTACTTGCCCGAACTGTTTAGCAGCTTTGCGCCCTTCGCGGAGTATTCGTAGAGATGACCTGATACGTTGTCCAAATGCTGATCTTTCTTGTCGTAGAGAAAAAAGGCAGCGATGGGATTACCCGCAACCTGTCCGGGACGCAGATAGATGCGCTCGTGGATTTTATGATTTGTTGCACTCAGCAGCCCGACTGACGCTCGTCCTGTTGGCATCTGGGGCTCGATCCCACGTTCGATAAACCAGGCAAATCGCCGCTGGTAGGCAGCTTGGTATGCTGCCGGAACTTTGCCGTTCGGCGGACATCCCCCCAGGGTCACCTGTTCAGCAGCCCATAGATATTCGCTGTCTTTGTAGTGTTGCGCCAAGCGATACCAGAATTGTCCATCGCGTGCCGATTGCTCGACGTCGTAATAGCCGAAATTCCAGGGATCAGCGTAAACTTGAGAATAGGTTTTACGCATCCGTACACCGGAATTCGGATTGCCGCGCACGCCGCCCCCATGAACAAATCCGAGACAGCGGTGGCCGACCGATTTGATCAGTTTACGGTCGGAATCGATCCGGTCGGTGGCCTCCGCAACGTCGAGCATCCCGTGGAGGAAAATTGGACCATAGGGGTAGTAGTTCCATTCCTTCCAGTCTCCAAATTCGGCGAGGTGATTCCAGATGCGGTCGAGCCAAGCACGTGCCTGGGGCGCTTGGGGTGCGTCGGGAAAAAGTTTTACGGCGAGTGCCACTCCGCCAGCGTTGCCGAACGAATGGTTGTTTGCCGACTGTGTTTTCGCCTTGAAGTCAATGAATCGTGGTTCGAGGCTCTGGTACACGATTCGTTTGAAACGCGCCTGTTCTTGCTCGGTGAGCACACCACTCGCGGCTAGTTCCTGGTAGATACGCATCCGTGCGGCACTGCCCCAACTGCCGTGATAACCACCCCCATGGACGTCGCGTAGCAATGTGCGGCTGTCCACATCGAGGACGCGTTCCCGCTTGTCTCCGCTGACGGTAGTGAAGAAAATGTATAAGAGGTCGCCTTCGCCTTTCGCTTCGAGTTTGGCATGCCAATCGAGAATGAGCCCGCGGAATACGGCTGCCAGGATTTTGAGTTCGTTCTCGCTTTTGCGACCGCCATCGACGTACCGACAACGCAGCCGGTCCCAATTCCACCATCCTCGCGAAAATGAATAGCTCGATCGTTCAGCAAGCGATTTGCGCAAAGCCGCTGCCATCGCATCGATGTCCTTGACGTTGTCATAGGACGGCCGTGGGTGGCCGATCAGAAGGTTGTCGCCTTGGTCACCGTTCGCAATGTCGCGAGGAGCTACCAGGAAAACCATGAAGAGGACGATCTTGGCGACGATTTTCGAGCGTGGAACTGTCGATTTCATTTTGATTCCGATTCCAACTTTGGACGGGTTATTTTCCAGGTTCCGTCAGGCGTGACAGTGGTCGTGACCAGGCCAATGGTGGCCCTGCATTGGCCGGTCTCATCGACGACGGTCTCGATCTGGGCGGCGATTTTCCGGGCTGATTGTCCGTCATCAAACGGAACCAGCACACTCAGAAACACTTCAGTTTCACCTGCCTTTAAAACAGCCTTCGCGTGACAATTTTGTGTTGGGTAGTATTCGAATCCCAACGGGCGCGAGATATCTGGTGTGGTGTCGTGTGCGGTGATGCCGAAGGATTTTCCCTCGCCCGGGTGGATCCACAGTAGCAGGCGTTTTTGCTTTTTCTGCCACCAGGCGTGATCCCAAGCCGGAGCGTCGATCCAGTTCTGACCAGGATCGATTTCCAACGAGCCGCGGTCAGGTCGGTTGTCTTTTTCCCAATTTGGCTCCGGTCGTAATAGCCAGCAGGGTCCCGCGAAATAACCGTCGACGTTCTTGCCTGGCTCGTAGCTGTCGCGCACGACGAGATAGCCCTCGCGAGTTAGCACCGTCTGACGCGTCCAGTTGCTGTGTGAGTCGAAGTAGTTGCGGTAGCGAAACTGCCCGAACGAATCTTTGTCGTGATTTTCGGCGCGAAGGGAATCTTGATCGAGGATCCCTCCGCGGGCAGCGTAGGTCAGATACTCCATGCGACCATTCAAGAGGAAGCCGGCTTGGTGACCTCCACGTGTGCCAAATCCGCCACTGCCGGAGGCAATGCGGCCGTTGTGGTGGATGAATAGTCGCGTGTAATCGCGAGACGCATCAAAGCAGATGTCGAACCCTGTTAATCGTAGCGTGTAGCGGCCCTGTTCTTCTTGTCGTTTAATGCGGAGTCGTTGATCAGCCTGACCGTTTGGGCCAGCGGCGAGAGAAACGAACTCGTTTCCGGCGTCACCCCCTTTCCAGACAATTCGTTTGCCATGCTGTTCGGTTTCGACGCTGAGGGTGAGCTTCTCTGGAGGCTGTTTCCATGATGCAATGAGCGGCCGGTTGCCTTTCGGGCCGGAGAGTTGTGGGATCGACAGTTCGATTCGTGGATCAATCAAATCAAACTCGACTGACTCGAGGCGAAAGTCGTCATTCAAATACCAGTAGCCGTCCATGTTGCCGTGCGCGTAGCCCATGTCCGAATCATCGGTGCGTCGGAACAGATCGATCTCTTTGACGTATTTCCAACGATTGGAATCGGGGCCGCGGCGGCTGTTGAGTAATCCGGCTAAGGGCATCGAAGCGGTTCTCCAGTTCCCGGAAGGGAGGTCGCCAGGCCGTCCGGTTACAAAGTCGACGCTCGGGTGCTGTACCCAAAATGCATCGTATGATGCGTGGACCTTCATCGCGTTGCTGTTGTACTTACCTGAGGTGTGTAGGAGCTTCGCACCATCGACGCAGTACTCGTAGAGTTGTCCCATGACGTCGTCGTTGTAGTGCATGTAGTTGTTGTTTCGGTCATAAAGATAGAAAGAAACGAACGGCTTACCTGACTCCCGTCCCGGGCAGAGATAGAGACGCTCGGGTACTTTATGTTTCAGCGGACTGTAATAACCGATCTTCGAACCGCCCACAGGGGCTCGTGGTGCAATGCCACGTTCGACAAACCAGTCATAACGCCGCGCGTAGGCGTTCGTGTATTTGGCTGGAAGTTGATGACCCTTTGGGGGGCGTCCCCCGAGACACGCTTGCTCAGACGCCCAAAGGAATTCGGGTGATTTGAATTCTTTTGCCAGTCGGTACCAAACTTGTGCGTGATTATTTGCGCCGTGGTAGTAATCACTATTCCATGGATCGGCGTAGGCCTTTGTCCGATCAGCGACGACGAGTGAGCCGGAATTCGGGTTGCCTCGCACACCCCCGCCGTGCACATAGTCGAGATAGCGGCGTGCATGGGCGTGGAGAAATGGGCGTTCTGTTTTGAACTTACCCATTCCTACGGCCATGTCCAACCAACCATCGAGGTAAATTGGACCGTAGGGAAAGTAGTTCGTTTCAGTCGTATCGCCGTATTCAGTCAGTTCGCGCCAGAGGGCATCTAGCCAGCGGCGGTGAATTTTTGCCTGGGGTAGGTCTGGGAAAATTCTCAATGCGATGGCCGGCCCACCATTCATTCCGTAGGGGCGGTTGTTCGCGCAGCGTTCGCTGCTTCCATAATCAAAACTTTGCTGGAGTGCCTGACTGATAATCTCGCGAAAGTGTGCTTGCTCTTCGGTGGTCAATAGGTTGCTGCGTACGAGTTCTTGGTAGATTCGCAAGCGTCCGCCACTGCCCCAAGCGCCATGTCCGCCGAAAAAAGTCTTGTAGCGGTCACCCTTTCCTTCGCGATCGAGAATGCTGCGGAAATAGGCCTGCAAAATGATGAGTGTGTTTTTTTCCTTTCGCCCGCCGTCGATATATCGGGATAGCAAGCGGTCCCACTCCCAGGCACCCCGTTGCATCGCAGGCTGGCTCTGACGCACCGCGTCAGCCAACGCTCCGATGTCCGCAACGCTTTCATAGGAAGGCCAAGGGTGGTCCTCAGCGTTCGCCACGGCTCCGGCGATAGGCAAGGCGAGCAACAAATAAGCTTTCTGTAAGGTTGCTTTTTTCAAAATCGAAAGCCTTTAATTTGATATCTTGGATGCGAATCTTGCTCACATCTTTGGTCTTCATTTTATCAAACCCAGACATGCTCGGTTGTGTGAATTCCGTGCCCACAGACTTTGGGGAGGATCGACTCTCGCGTTTTTCGCTGCCGATGAATGGTCGTCTTCATGACCGAAAAGGCTTGCTGTGAGATTGGCTTTCTGCTTCGGAAAGCTGCTTGATGTGCGACAGTACCCGTTGATGAATGCGGTGAATCAATCCGTCTGACCACAATGTCCAATAGGATTGAGGGAACATATCGAACTCGTACCACGTACGTCCCTCTAAACGGGTTCCGCCATCTCCTCGACGAATTAGCAGAAACTGGCCGCGGTTGCTGCGTAGATAACCTTCTAGATGCGGTGGATGTACATGCCGATACGGGCTGAGTTCGAACATGGGAGCAGGTTGATCGGTAACATCGAAGGCGAGCTGATTCGGCTCGTCCCATACGGTGATTGGTTCGACAAAGGTACCTGTCGTAAATTCGCAGTAACGTATTGCTCCAACGCCTTGGCCTTCGATGTAGGCGCGCCGTGGGCATGCGATGCCGAGTCGGAAATACCACGGAGCCGCTTTCGGTAAGTCCGGGAAATTGACGACGTTTTTCCAGACTACTTCGGGGGGCGCGTCGATCTCGACCGCGGTCATGACCTCATATTCTGGCGATCGAAACAGCTGTGACTCGGCACAGCAGATTAATGGGAGACACACAATGGCGGCTAACAGACCCTGAGTCTGTTGCGTTGTCGTATCCGCGATTACTTTGCCGATCAATCCCCCGAATGCTCCCAGGGGTAAGAACAAAGGAAGTACCATCGCGATACAAATCACTCCCTCCAAGGCGAATAGCAATATGGCTACTCCGGCAAAGAAGACGGAAGCGATTCCCACCATCAGCGATTCGAGGTAGCCGCGGGGGTGAGGGCGGTTGTAAAGGTAGGCGGCTACTGCGCTCATCAAAAACGGTGTTCCGAAGAACAGCGATGCCCCGTAGCTGGCGAATAAGTAGACACTGCACACCAACATCGTCGCGCCGACCAATAAGCTCGTAGCAACGGCGATGGCCGCGCTGTAAGCACGGCTATTTGAATTGATCGGTTGTGGTTTGATCGACTGCTGCGCATCACGACAGCTAGGAATGAAACACATAACGATCATGAAGATAAGGTTGACGATCGGTATCAGCACGAGCAGTCCCAGCCAGGCTGATATACCGGCGTCAGCTGAGCGACGAACGCTCATCGAAGTCGCGATCCAAAGAAACGGTAGGGACCAAATTAACAGACCCACGACGAGCCATTCAGGGGCAGCCTGGAGGTGCTCGTTCCGGACGCTGATCAGAGGATTGAGAAAATGCCAGGGCGTGAGAAAGGACGAAGTAAACGTCCAGATGACGGAGGCTTCGACACAATATTTCAGTAACATCAGTGTGAAGCCAGCAACCGCATAGGCGGTGCGACTGACCCTTGCTGAGACGCCAAGACAGAGTCGGAAAACGCCCATGAGGCCCAGATTCGTTGATGCGTTGTCCAACGGCTTGTCCCAAACGGCAGGCTTATTGATTGGGCGCCATGCCCGTCGGGGAAGTATAGCAGATCTTATCAAAGGCTGCGCCGCTAAACCCGCTTGTTGCCAAACCCGCTTGTTGCCAAACCCGCTTCTGATTGGGACGCGGTTACGAAAGGTGATACTTTGCGGTTCTCGTCGGGTACAGTCAACTGCCTGTTCATGAATCAACGGGATGAGTTATTGTGAAATCAGTCGATCTAGCCCGTAAATGGCAATTTGACCTTCGTTCTATGTTGGGATACATGACGCTCGGCGGTGTTCTCTTTTCCGCCTCCTCCATGGTGGGGATCGGCTCGATGATTGGCTTGATGTTGATGGCCCTCGCGTTGTGGTGGAGGCAGGGCCTTCTTGCACTGATGATGTGGGCGATTATTTTCAAATTCTCCGGAAGTGCGCAGGCGGAGCCATCGGGGAGTGTCATCTTTCTCGAGACCACGGTGCTGCCCGTGGTCGTTGTAGCGTGGTATCGATATCGGCGTCTGGTGAATGAGGATGCCCAAATAAAAGCCACTCAAGTCAGAAGCGGTGACCTCGAGCCAAGTAAAGTTGGTGCCAAGTCGCTCGCTGTTTCCTTGCCGAACGAATCCTCCTTTTAATTCCCAAACGGGTGTCGTTGAGAGGATTTCAAACGATAGCTGACACCGAAAGCAAGACGGCGTGGCAGCCCAACGGCACATGGCGGAATCGCGGCCTTAAGCGACTTCATGGCCTGTCCAGTTTTCTCTAGCCGGATTACCCCAGACCCTCGAATTTACAAGCTGTCATTGCGACGGCAACTTACCGATGGGGACAAGTTCTGAACGGACTCCATTTCGTGATCGCCTTTGCAATTTGGGTTCTTCGTCGGTTCATGGCAAAGCTGGTGCGACTCAGAGTTGGTTTTTTGCATGATAACATGAAGGCTGGGCAGCTAATTTCGTGGAGAAACAGTTCCCAATCTGGGTGCCGCCTTTCGCACTGTTCTGATTTTTAGCCGCAGTATTGATTCTTTCGATCTGATGGACCCATTCGGCCGTTTTCGCGAGTCTTTTTTCGTGCACCTGTGAGACAAAGGAGTTGGACGTTAATCCAAGGAGCTGATTCCGATGCGGAGTGCCTGCTCGGGTTGGGGGAATTGAAATACCGGTTTGGTGTCTTTGGGGAACGTCTCACGGTAGATACGTTGAATTTCTTCCGGCGTTCGGTAGCAGATTGCGTCATCTGGAAAGCGAGCCTTGCTCCAACCGGGATTCACATAGAACTCGGTAGGCGGGCCTTGTCCCTTCCTGCCACCTTGTCGGGAAGCCATGAACGCCCTGGCTTCCTTGACTGTTAACGTGCCATCTCCGTTAACGTCAGCCGCTGGAAATCGACGCAACAACTGCCGCAATTGAGGGGCTGACTGCGAGAACGCCATCGGCGTCATGACCATCAACAGAAAAAAAGCACTTAGGCTGGCGATCTTGATGCATCGATGTTTTCGTAAAGAGCTGTTCATAATCACGAGGGTATCCTCCTGCTTCTGTTAGGCATACTGATTTTTTCTCTAACAGCACGGCTGCGATCGCTGTGAACAGGAGGTCCAAAAAGGTAAGGCAATCGCCAAATTGATTGAGAGACACCAACTCATCAAGGGGCCTTTCGCATCCTGAAAGTGAACCAGAAAAACCATTTTTTGATTTCAGGACTGGACTATACTGATGGGATATCTGATGATCGGGTTGGTCGACTGGTGATTGGAACGGCGACGCTGAATTCGATAGCGCTGACTTCGTGGCTGCATTTTCGGATGGCGGCTACGAACTTCCGCCGCGCGAACCGAACGTCGCAGCCGTACCGGAACCATCGGCATTCGTCTTAGCACGTTTGCGATTCTCGGGTTGTTGCGTCCTATCCGCCGCCGATGATATTAACGCGGCATTTGGGCACTGAGCCAACGCGCACAACCTGACGTCAATAGCCTTGATCTTGCTGGGATCGCGGGGGAATGCTGTCGATTGCCCG
>JAQWSU010000058.1 GCA_029243025.1 Pirellulaceae bacterium
TAAGCGTCGGCGCTCAGTCATCGTCTGACTATCTCAGAATTGCGATAGGCGTGTCTCAAGGCAATCGACCAGGCTGTGGTGGAAACGCCAGACGCTCCAGAAACTCTGACTCGGCCCGCCAATAGCCTCTAAGCCTCACCAAAAGCTCCGGAATCCGTGCCAGAGTGAGTCAGAAGGTCGTCACTGGAGGCTTGGGCGTCAACCGGTCGAGGTGGTATCGGCCGGGCGAGTCAGGCGGGGGATCCATTAAATGTCACGACCAATAACACCCACCAACCCATGATGCCCAAAACAAACAACTGAAATAACATGATGACAGGGGTGTTCGTGCCGGACCTGATCCGCTGTATTGTCAGCCACACAACCAAAGCTCCATAAACAGGCGTAGCAAGCAGCATGACAAACCCGCTGTACACAAAAGCTTCGTATCCGTCGCCGGCCTGTGCAGCCAAAATCATCAACAGGAAACCAATCGCCATTAAACCTATCGCACCGGCTGGCAGTTTCCAGTTCAGTGGATTGAGTTTGGCTCGTTCTCTTTCAATTTCTGACGAGTGTGTCGACGTTGCATACGGATTTTCAGCTTCGGTGTTCTTGTTCATCAGGATGTTTTCCTGGTGGGATTTTCCAGAGGCTCGGGGGTCTCGTCTCCAGCACGATAATGGAAAGCAATCATGATGGTGTTTGCCAACGCATTGTAATCTTAAGCGGTGTTAAAACTCTACGCTTATGTATTAAGGTGATATTGGGCCGGCTTGTCGCGAGAACGGGGGCAGGCTGTAGTAGAAACGCCAGACGCTCCAGAAACTCTGACTCTGCCTGCCGATAGCCTCTAAGACTCACTAGCAGCTCCGGAATCAGTGCCAGAGTTGGGCAGAAGGTCATCCCTGGAAACTTGGACATTAGCGGGTCGAGGTGGTATTGGGCAGGCGCATCGAAGAAAATAGGCCCGATCTGACTCAACGATTTGGAGGTAATCAAATAAAAAACGAACAGCTCATTTTCATCTGGGCTCCTGAACTGTGTGGGTGCTGTACTGAACTCGATCAAAGGAGAAACAAGTGTCCGGTTATCGTACCGCTGGTGAAGCAATAGATGAAATGGCACGCAAAACAGGTCCGCCTGCTTTCATACTTACCGCATGTCTACTGGCTATCGGGATCTTCATGCTTGCTTGCAGTGATCGGATTCCAGTATTGTTTATAGCGCCGTTCACTCTCGGACCACTCTTCTTTTCGCTAGTTCTGTCTTTATTTGCTCAACGGATGGCATGCCAGATTACCCTGATCATTGGTTCTATGCTCTATGCAGCATGGTTTTGCTTCCTCTTCATCGACATAGTTTCCAGCAGCGACGCACAGGGTGGACTCGCTCTCTTTTTTATGGGATTTGCCTCTCTTCCCGTGATGATCCCCGTCTGGATAATGACGTTAGTTTTTAATGCAAAACAGCTCCCAGACAAAAAAGACGATGAAGAGATTGACTTCTGTTCAAGCGACGAGTGATGAGTAGTGTCGCGACGAATTCCAGCAGCTCCGCAGCACCCCCTGTCAACTTACATCAGCGTCCCGTACAGCCGATCGCTGAGAGCAAAAAAGGCTTAAAAACACAGGATCTAAGGGGGATTGTTGATGGGCGGAAATCGATCCAAGAACCCCTCTTTGTCTCCCTCAGCCTGGGTTAAGAGGTGTTGCTCTCGCCAACTCGGTCGCAACCTCCATGGGTTGGCATCGGAGAGGGGGAGGCAACTGCGAAACCGCAGTTCTGAACGCTTTCAACGCCACTCAACATCGATCGCCGCCTAGTTTTTCACGGCCGCATGACAATGATCACTTGTTCGTATCGCGCGTTCCAACACACATCGCTCTTGTGCGCCGGACGCAACCGCACACAGGAACCATCGCCCGGCCACAGCCGTTTCCGCTTGGGCTGTTCCCTGGAGACTTTCACTCCTTTCCGACGCCACAGTCGTTCGATCCGCTTGGTCGCCTCGCCGGAACAAAAACCCAATTTGGTTAAAAGTGACGGGTTATCCGCGAGTCTTTTTGTAACGGAAGAATAATTTCACGAGTGGCTCATGCCTGCTGAAATCAGCCGTTTGCCAATGCGCAATCGGCTCTTGATAACCCCAATCGCAAACAGCTCAGACCTGTGTAACCAAGCTCCCCTTGCTATTTGATGAGCTCCGATGTCATGTCGTTGGATGGGTACGGCAAATCGTTGATCATCCAGCGCATCATCTTGTTGGATCGGAATACGCGATTCAAATCGATTTGAATGAAATTCGTACGATTGGCGTAATTAGCGATTCTCCATTGATGATTGGAAAGATCTTTAATCGCTACCCATTGGGTGTAATCAGATACCTTTTGCTCGCCTAACTTCTCCTTGGCAACGCCCAGCGGAATATCCACGTTATTTAATAGATGTCCCATCAGCTGAATCGCGTCCGAACTGCCAGCGGGCTGGGTTGCAAAGTTTCTCAAATACGTGGCCCTGACAAAACGCGAAGGGGGCGTGTAATCAGCCGGCAATCCTAAGAGTCCTCCGCCTTGACCAATCGGTATAACATTGGTTCCGTCCATCATGACGGATGCCCGGCCTTCGTCGGATAAGGAAAGATAGTTTCTGACATTTGTTAGGTGCCAGTCATAGGTCGGTGCATTGGTAAGCACATCCACGACATTGTCGTGAATCACCATCTGACCTTTCACAAACTCAATCACAATGCTCTCACCACTGCGATCCGTGAATACAAAGTGAAGCCATGGCGCCGTTTGTAAACCTATAACTTCCTTGGGGTCGTACCACACTTTGTATTTTAAAATTTCGTTCCTTAGTTCCTTGACGGAACCAAACATGCCTAGGGTCAATGTTCCGAAATTTATGATCGAAACGTATTGTTTGTCTTCAGCGGTAACCGTCTGATATTCGGTAAACTGCGGCAGGAAGTTGCCGCTCATGCCAAGCCCCGCTTCATTTTGACCCTCAAGAAACGCTGGCGCGCCCTTCAAGAGCGATGGGGCAACCCCCACAAAAGCATATTTACTGGAGAGTTTCGTTGCGGGGAGATTTAAGTCCGAGGGGGCACTAATTTCGACCTCGGTGCCTTTGGGTAAGGCCAATAACTCCCATTCCATTTCCAGCGGCCATTCCATTGTCCTTCCAGCAATCACGGTTCCGTCTTTGGCAGTCAGGTTAATTGCCGTGCAAGCGAAAGAGCTATAAGTCAATGAAATGACGCAGAGGGTAACGATAAAGGAGCGGAAAGATAGCCATGAAATTTTGCGCACTGTAATTCTCTTTTAAGGCTGGGGGTTTCTATGGGGTTCGTGTGTCAGTATACAAAAACTCGGAGGGGCTTTACCCCCTTTTTCGAGATGGTACCTGGTAATCGGTGGCGAATGCTGTAGGAAACTTTTCATGCACCGCTTTCAAAAAAAAAGTTCTTAAGAGTTTGCGTGACTCGAATGCAGGTGCGAACATGCCTAAGCTTGCAAGGTATACAAACGGTGCCCCATCTACTGCGGGGACTACTAATTTAATTACACGAGCTCAAACGAGGTCAACGGAACAGGGCATTCTGCGGTCAGTAAATTCCCATCAGTCATTCGTAAGCTTGATGAGTTGTCTCAATGAGGTACGTGGATCGACCATGATGACGGCTTAACCTGCCCCCACGGACGATACTAATTCTTACGTTACTGAATTCATCAAGCTTTCTCCAGCCGCACAGGGCTGCTGGAGCGTCGCGGAAGGCAGCTTGTGCGGCTGAACGGGCTCCGGTGTCGGGGCCAGATAACCCGGTGCACTGTGCGGGCCGATCGTGTTACAAGTGTTCGCCAACGTTCGATCAGTACTTTCGCTGCGAGCATCGTCTCAAAGATTTCTGGGTGAGTCCTATTCCTTAAGACACACCACTTGGAAGGTGCCCCACCCCTGAAGCTCTACAGACCCATCGATGTTAAGTCATCTCGATTTGCCTTGATCCTATCTCCGCTGTCGAAACTTTAAACCCGAATGTTGAGGAGTTCATTTCGGACAGCCTGACCATCAACCGTTCAGATCCTGACCCCATTCCCGAACCTACCTCGATGATCACTTGGACGTTGCTTGGCGTCGTTGGCTGTATCGCTACTTGGTGGAAGCGTCGTCGCTAAGTAGGTTGATCAGCAGATCTATCTCGTCGTCAAATGGTTCCACCGTCTGTGGATCTCTGTTTTCTAAGAGATCTGCTGGTCAACAGTTGGCAAAGAGTAAACCTTCGCCTAGGCCATCGCATTCAAGCGTTAGCACACCTTTACATTCCTACATTCGGTCGACAGGTCTTTTTCCCTCTGGGGAACGTCGAGCGAAATCCCCCTGCGGTACTATTCGTTGAAAGAAGTTTACGTTGCAGGAAGCGAGCTAACTTCACAACCAGTTCCTGGTTATTCACCGCGCGATCCCTGGTACTTCCATTCAGTACGTGTTAAAATTTTGGCTTCAAGACCAATAGTCTGAACGAGAACCCAAGCTTCATCGTCTCCCATGGATGGCATCCAAAAACTGACTTCATTCACTTCTCAAGAAGATCAATCCATGAATCGAGCGATCACCCTGCGTCTACTATCTCTGGCGATTTCTCTTTTCTTCTTGGCTCTACTTGGCCCCGCTGATGCGAGCGTCATAACCTTCGGTAGCGGTAGCAACCAGTTTGACATGACGTTCGTCGAAATCGGCAATCCCGCCAACGCCAACGATACGACAGGAAAACCCAATCCCGCTGGCTCGGTCGCTTACAAGTACCAGATCGGGAAATACGAAGTTAGGGAGGAGATGATCGACAAGTTCAACTCTTCCCAGTCGCTGAATATTTATTCCAAAGACACACGTGGTGCGAACAAACCCGCCACGAGTGTAAGTTGGAATCATGCGGCTCGTTTCGTGAACTGGCTTAATACCAGCCAGGGACACCAGGCAGCTTACAATTTCACGACGGATGGCGTCGACGATAACATCGCGCTCTGGACGTCAGAGGAAGCCTGGCAACTGGGCGGCGAAAACCTGTTCCGCCATAAGGACGCCCACTACTTCCTGCCCAGCATGGGCGAATGGTACAAAGCGGCCTACTACGATCCGAGCACGGGAAACTACTTTAACTATCCGACTCTAGATGGTTCGCTGCCGAGCCAAGTGACCAGCGGCACGACCCCGCACACCGCTGTGTATGACCATACATGGGAACAAGGCCCAGCAGACGTCACGCAAGCCGGTGGCTTGAATGCCCATGGCATCATGGGAATGGCAGGTAATGTGTGGGAGTGGGAGGAGACAACGATTAATTTAACAAACAACGATGTTTCGTCTGATCGCGGCGCTCGCGGAGGAGCTTGGTTTGAGTTTGCGGAAAACCTACCGTCCTCGATTCGGTTCCCTGATTTCCCGGACGGGCCCAACAACATCATTGGCTTTCGAGTCGCCAGTGTTGTCTCAGCGGACGAACAGAACGCAATTCCAGAACCAGGATCGCTAATGGTGTGGAGCCTGCTGGGTCTGGCCGGTTTCCACGTGAGTCGGCGGTTGAAGAAATAGCCCTCCCAAGGCGTACGGATTTTCTCCCTGTATCATTGGATCGAATGGAGAATTGACGGGTGCAAAAAACCAGGCGGGGCAGGGCACCTACTCATGAAAGGAGCCCTGCTTGGACGGCACCCCCCTACAATAAAGGATTAAACGCAATATGCCGGAAGAGTGCGTGAATACGCGGTCGTCTTCTCGGCGAGTTTTGTTCGTTCCTTAGAAGGAGTGCGTTCTCAAGCCTCAACTTGAAAGGAAGGAAGCGGATTTTATTTCTGGGGCCCCTCGATTGTATTTCATTGGTTTCTTCTCGCTCCGCCCCACTGGCCTCCGACATCTCCAGTCGCGGGCTTCGCCTCGCGCCTTCCGTACCGACTAATCATAGGCTCCGCCTACTCGCCCGACGGAATCAGGGAAACACGAAAGCCCCCGGTTTGAGCCTATCTGCCGCTGGAGAAGCGGTAAGACGGTGGGCTCCCGTTGCGGTAAGTCGACCGACAAAACCCGAAGGGAAAGCTCGAACAGCCACCACGAAACACGCGATACTTGCCCGATGAAACCCCTTGAGGATCGGTCACTGCACCACTCGAATAAGCCCCTAACCAATCCTGACACCACTCCCAAACATTGCCGTGCATGTCATAAAAACCCCAGGGGTTTGCTGACTTCTGACCCACAGGATGAGTTTTATTGTCGGAGTTGCTGAGGTACCAAGCCAAATCGTTAAGCTGCTTTCCAAACGCCTGGAAATTTTTGGCCGTATTCCAATTGTTTTCTCCCCACCACGGCACGCGTACTCCCATTCCGCCTCCGTGGGCAATCGATAAACCCGACCGGCAGCCTTTTCAGCTGGAAAAGCAGACAACTTACGACAAAACTCCACTACTTCGTCCCAACTCACCGAATCAACCGGAATGGTAACTCCTTTGAACTTGCTAGGATTCTTGCCCATCACCTGCTGATATTCTGTTTGCGTGATCTCATACACACCAAGGTAAAAAGGTCGACTCCGTGTAACCTGGTGCGCTCGTTGTTCATCTGGGAATAACACATTCGGCGACCCCGTCGTGAACTCCCCCGCAGGCAAAAGCTTCAATTTCATCCCGCTCGAGTTAACAACTGCATCTTTATCCAATAGGGCTCGAGCCTGCTTGGCCGCTGCTGCTCGATCAGAATCAGCCTGCGCAGCTGCTTTAACCGCCGGAATGGGGTTGGGCGAGATCTGTTGGCCAGGGAGAAAGGCAGGAGCCATCAACAAACCGACGATGGTTAGAGTAGGTAAACCTTTCATTGCCGCATCTCCCTGAATGTGGTCTCGTTTACAAAGATTTTAGACCACGAGAAGATCCGTCCGCAATCTGCTTTTCCGCCATTCGTTCTCATCATCTCAAGGCAAAATTGGCTTCCGTCCCTCTTTCTGGTAGAACGAGATCGCGCTGTCTTGGCCGCGACCTTAAAAGAATCTGACGGCTCTAGATATCATCGAGAAAGCCGCTTCAGGCAGACCTGGCCCAGTTAGCGTATGGAAAACATGGCAAACAGGAATATCCAGCGCAGCTCAAGTAGCCGAAGCGAGGCGACAGCAACTGATCGGTCGGTGCTAACTGACGAGCCGCACAGGCGTGGCACAAACCTCGGTGAGTTATTCAATTAGGTCCGTTCGAATGTCCGCCACCGCCCCGAAACTCCTTGTCAGGCTCAAATGGCTCGCCAATGGGTTTCGCTTTCGCAGCGTCGAGCGCGTCGACCAGGTGTGGCGCGCCCTCGGCGGTCCCGTCGCGCCAATGCGTGCAGATGTTCTGATGCAACAGGCCCGCGACGCGACCGGTCTCGACGATTTTGGTACACCCGAATTCCTGCAGGGCCTACGCAGGCTTGCTCAGGCGGTGAACGAGCACAAGAAGACCAACCGAACGGGGCGCAAGCTTCAAGGGGAAGAAGTGGTGTCGCGGCTGTGTTATCGTCTGCGCTTGGTCGATTACATGAAGCGCTTCGACGACATCGAGATCCAGGAGATCCAACGACCGGTGTACATTATCGCCCCGCCGCGTCCGGACACGACCATGCTGCACCACCTGATGGTCTCAGACAAACGCTTCCGTTATCCGCGTTCCTGGGAGATCCATCAGGCGCCGCCCGCCGAGCCGGCCTTCGTCAACGACCCAGCGTATTTTCGCAGCGATCCCCGCGCGAAAGGGGCCTTTAAAAACGCCAGGATCTCGCACCCTGGCGAGCGCGTTTTCAGGCGATCCATCTGTCCGATCCCGACGGACCCGAAGAGTGTTATCCGTTCATGCAGAGCACCTTTGCAACGACATGCCCGGCGTTAAATTCTCGCGTCGCCTCGTACCAACAGTTCTTACGCGAACAAGGCGACGACTTTTTCGACGCGGCCTTTGCCTTCTAGATAAACCACCTCAAGCTCCTGCAATGGTGGGCACCCCAAGGCCAGTGGTTGCTCAAGTCGCCCGGTTTTTCGACCTACGGCAACAACCTGGGCAGTATCACTCGGCAATTCCCCGACGCTCGGATCATTCAGATCCACCGCCCAGTGGAAAAGACTCTCCCATCGGTGTGCAGCTTGTACCGTTCGATTGGCAGGATTTGCGAACATGATTTCGACCCGCATCTTCTGGGGCGTGACGTGGTCGAGCAAATGGCCTTTTACCTGGAAAGAGTTGCGGGGTTTCGTGAACAACTCGATACGGAGATTTTTCTCGACATTCGCGATGATGACTTGATGAGCGATCCCCACGGGCAGCTGCAGAGGATTTACGACCACATCGACATGCCCCTTGATGACACGGCAACGGCAGCGCACAAGGACTGGATCGCCAACAACCCGCCGAGAAAATGCGGTCATCATCGCTACAATGCCAAAACATTTGGGCTGACCAGCGTCGACTTTGAGCGCCTGTCGCAGTTTCACGAAAATTTTTTTTAGACTTACTGAAGGTCGAGTAGATTGCCGTAGGGCTTCAACGGGGACGGGAGCTATTTTGCGGCATCACCACTGGGATGAACAAGGACGGGAGCCGATTTTACCACAAGCTACGCAGCACAGCTAATCTGCTTGAGCCAGTCCCGGTAGTAAGATCGCCGATCACGTTTTTGGCGTCAGGTACCAACCGCGATTGTCGCGCCAAAGTTTCGATGACTTCCATTCCAAAGCAGGGTTCGAAGCGATATCACCACAGAAGCAACAGCTGCGCCGAACGAAGCCAATCGAACAATCCCGCAAGCGGAGCCCACCAGCACTCAACAAGAACAGCTTCGCCCCAGCCCACCTAAGCTGCGGCAAAAATGGCTCCCGTCCCCTTTGTTCCTCCGAAGTTAACAACGGGGAAGAACTTCCATTCTGTTCATCAGACTCATTAATTTGCATCCATTGGTAAACATCCTAGGATAGAGCGAAGGAAGAACCATTTATCTTTCATCGGACCGTTTTGTGAATTCTGATCGCTCAAACGACGAGTCGAGGACTCAATTGACAAAACCCAATTACCAGGCGTTATGGTGCTGGACGTGCCAAGAACACACGGCTTATCATCTCCAGGCAAAAACGCGGCGAGTTCACAGTAGCGACGGTCCGTCAAGGTTGACGACCGACACCACCTTTACCTGTGAGATCTGCGACAAGAAAATGCACACGCCGCAGGCGGTTGATCCGGTCATATTCAAACGACCCGCTGAACGGGGTTGTCTCTGGATTTACGGGATCCTAGCCGCGCTGGGATTGCCGCTTTTTTATTGGTTCCTGGCTGATGGCTTTATCTCTCACGTTCCCCTGCTACTAGTAATCTTTCTCCCTGTCGCAGCGACGGTGGTTGCGTTGCCCGGGCTGGTGATTCGATGGAGCGCAAAAAAATATGGCGTTTGGAAGTCCTGGGCGACGCAACGGGGTTGGAAAGAACCGAAACCGGAAAAAAGGTTGAAGATGGAAATCAGGCAATTCTGAACGACCGCCAACCCTACACACGTCACTGACAGTCCAACAGGACCAACAAGCCATCAGTTCCTAGACCCCGCTCAAATTTCGTCGAGTTCCCAGGCAAATAACTGCGTGTGTCCGTAGCAATTAAATTGGCATCGACGCAGCTTCCGTCCAAACAATTTGACTGTGCAAGCGAGCGTCTCTTTCATCTTTCTAGCGTTAGTTCGCGTCGTCGATGTTTCCAGGTATGCTCTTTGCCGGTTTCGTTTTTTTGGCCTCTTCTTCAATTCAACTGGAACACCGACGCTCAGGAATTGAAGTTACAAAAAAAATGCTTTTCCCGCCGGCCGTATCGCCGAGATATCGATCACCACTGACGAAGAAGAACGGGAATCCATTTGATCTGTTCGACGTGAATTGGGATCCGAGTTAGCGGCGGAACGGCAAGTGGTTAGTTCTTTCATCCGGATAGCCTCGATTGACGATCGAAAGTCAGCTAGATTGCTCGACGCCTGTGCCGCATCAATTTCATCAGTGCGGTTAAAGGTTTTTCTCTAACTGACAACTGATCGATCTCTTTGCCGCTTCTAATCGGCTTCGGTCCGATCTTGCTTGGCGATCCAGATTTGTACCGATCGCTCGTGTTCAACGATCTTGACGTCTTGTGCGAATTGGCTGCGCGAAGAACCGGCTCATCTAATCAGAGTCAACATCTCGAGAGCCTCGTCGTCGCTTGGCCCTTGCTCATTGACCAATCGCTCGCCCCATCTTTTCTACTCAGCTGGAGACGGATTCTCGGGTGGTTCCTCGGCCTGTTTTTGCTCGAAGCCAACGAGATCCGTCAGCGGTAGTCAGCTACCTTTACGTTTAGCGACTTGACGGCAATCGCGCTATCGTGTCGCGTTAGAGGCAAAAATGGCTCCCATTCCCGTCCGAAGAAATACCCTCCGA
Source organism: Pirellulaceae bacterium (assembly GCA_029243025.1). NCBI lineage: Bacteria > Pseudomonadati > Planctomycetota > Planctomycetia > Pirellulales > Pirellulaceae > Pirellulaceae bacterium. The sequence continues at coordinate 10,445 of JAQWSU010000058.1, forward strand.
TCGGTGATTCGAAGAATCAACTCGCATCCGTGATCCTCATCGAGAGGAAAGCGGACACGATTCCAACGCACGTATTCCGCAAACCAAAAGCCCAAGAATTCAGAAAGCTAAAAACTGGCTTCAAATCAATCTGCGGTCGAGTATAAAATAGGCGGATCCGTAGCGCGCATCCGCCACTTCTGTTCCGGAGTATATATTTTTTGCAGGCACCCTCTTCCTTGCTATTCCGTTATGAGACCTCCCATGCGAAACACAAAAAAAAAAGCGACTTGCTCCGTCTTGATCGACGCCAATTCATTCTTACCGGGAGCGCTCTTGGCATGTGTGCCTCTCTCCGCGCTGACGAATGGCAACCCAGTCAGCGGTATCCCGACCCACGGATCGAAGTCCTCGATCCGAGTTTTAAGAAGTACCGATTAGCGCTTGCAAAAGTTGAAAAACTCGCCTCGGGCATGCGTTGGAGTGAAGGGCCTGTTTGGTTTGGTGATGGCCGTTATCTCCTGTGGAGCGACATTCCAAACAATCGGATCATGCGTTGGAACGAAAAAACAGGCGTTGTCAGTGTTTTTCGCCAACCGTCGAATAATTCAAATGGAAACACGCGAGACCGGCAAGGGCGTTTGCTGACTTGCGAACACGATGCGCGCCGAGTGACACGAACGGAATATGACGGAAGCATTACGGTAATCGCTGAGCGATACAAGGGAAAGCGACTCAACTCCCCGAATGACGTTGTTTGCAAATCAGATGGATCAATCTGGTTTACCGATCCGCCATTCGGAATTCTAGGGTACTACGAAGGACACACGGCTGAAGTCGAACTGCCAACGAACGTCTACCGAGTTGATCCCAAGTCTGGCGATATCGACGTCGTTGCCGGAGACATTCATCGCCCGAACGGCCTTGCTTTTTCACCCGACGAAACGCGATTGTATATCGTTGAAGCAGGTGTTTCGCCACGGATTATTCGAGCCTATGACGTTACGGACAATGGAACGAGGTTGGCAAACGCGAGACCTCTCATCACGGCCGAAAACACTGGAACCCCCGACGGCTTTCGTGTGGATGTCGATGGAAACCTCTGGGTTGGATGGGGCATGGGAGCCGAAGGCCTTGATGGCGTCGCAGTTTTTAACTCGCGAGGAAAACTAATTGGAAAGATCAACCTTCCCGAACGGTGCGGAAACGTTTGTTTTGGTGGACGACATCGCAACCGACTCTTCATGTGCGGGAGTACTTCGATCTATTCACTCTTTGTGAACACCCAGGGCGTGCTTGGCAGCTGAACGAAAAACAACCGGAAGAAACAGGACCGGAGCCGATTTGCCGCAAGGCAGGCCAGCTAAACCGCCTCATCCAATCGCCGTAGCAACATCTCTGCTCACGTTTTTGTCTTCAGGTACCAACCGTGAATGACGGGTCAACGTTTCGGTGGCTTCCATTCCGAAGTTGGATTCGAAGCGATGTGACCACCGAGCCAACAGCTGCGCCGAACAATGCCAATCAAACAATAACGCGAGCCGAACCCACACGCACTCAACAAGAACTGCGTCTACCCAACCCGCCTAAGCTGCGGCAGAAATGTCTCCCGCGGCGTTAGCTGCAGTGGGGAACGCATGCGAATTAGTTGAGGGCCACTTCACGTCCAGCGTTCCAAGCTGCCGCGTGCGGCAATGTCTTCCGGCTGAGCATGAATTGTCAAGCAGCAAGAAAGGAGTATTCTGGTCAGCCCAAATCGCGAAATACTCGTTGAATATGCTGCGGTTCTAACGTGCGACTTGCGAGAATCGCCGTCCCTTCGAGCGAATATCCCCCCCAGCAAAAACGCCAACACAAGGCCCGCTCCAGCGGCCGTTGCGTTTCCGACCAACTCAATGATCCGCGACTGATTAAACTCGATGTCTCCAAGGCGGACGTCAAGTTGAGCAGCAGCAATCTTCATGGTTTCGCCTTTCTGGCGGCATAGCCGCGCGCAGGCGATCGCGTTTACAGCTCGCTTGCCAGTTGATCAAGCAGGTCATCGTCGAGTTCAGTACTGGATGCCCCAGAAGCGTCGTAATCCATGGAGTCAAAGACGCTTTCCCGAGCCTGGATCAGCAACTGCAGCTCTGTCGCATCTTCCCGGACGGAAAGCCTGCTTTCGGCGACTCGATTTCTCATCAATTCATCATCGACGAGGGGCGCATGGTCCAAACTGGCTGCGACTTTCGCATCATCGAGTTGAGTCAGCACGCCGACTGCGGCGGCATCGACATAATTGCCTTCCGAGAAGGCATAGACCAGGTCGCTGGAGTCGAATTTGCCGTCGCCATTCCAATCACCATCCTCAAACGTGGCGTGGTTCGCGTTACGGTTTTCGTATTTGCCGACCTGGAAAACCAGCATGAGGTCGCTGGAATTAAATACTCCATCCTGATTCGAGTCGCCCGGGATGTCGTCCTGGGTATCTTCACGGCCCGGTGAGCCGCCGACCACACCACTTGGACTCCACCCGGTGCGCTGATTCCATTGTTCGACGTCGGCAAGCGGGTCAACGATTACGAGTGACATGCCGCTGCCGTCCGTGGTGGGATACCAAGTATCTTGGTACTTGAATTGTTGGATTACTGTTGCTCCGACCGTCAACGTAACCATCTCAGACTGATTACTGAGTCCACCGGACCACTGTCCCGCCACAAGGGGAAGCTCGCCGTACCGAAAGCGAAAAGCGTCAAGGTCTTCCACCAAAACAATACGCTGGCCGGCGTCGAGTTGAGTGACGGCCGAATGGCGGAAATCAAACTCCAAGCCCTGTTCATCGCCACCGGAACGGATCTTGGTAAGTTGCACGTCGTGCAGCAAAATCGGGTCGGTGCCCGTGTTGACGAGTTCGACAAACTCAAAGTCATTGTTGGCGAATCCGGCTTCCGATTCTGCAGGCGTTGCCTCGGCCGGGTTGTAATGTAGCTCAGCAATTCTCAGTGAGTCGATGACGGGATTCGGCGTTGGGTTGTTTATCGTGACGTTCGCGCCTGCCAACGGATTGCCATGGAAGTCGAAGGCCTCGAACCGCAGCGGCTCGGTTCCCTGTCCCACAGGCAAATCGACCTGCCAACGGGTTTCTGTCTCCCAGGTGACATCCAATGGAATGCTCGATCCGGCAACTCGTATTTCTCGCACGTCGAACCATGCTGTCCCCGAGACGCGGACGATCCCGTCGAGGGCGTCGACGGGACCTTGCGTCGTGATGGCAAATGGCTGACGTGGGTAAGTGTCCTCGATTCGTTTCGCCACATAAACGGATCGCGCATCGATGAATGACAGTCGGTGGCCGAAGTCTTGGTGGGCTAGCTTGCCATAATGTTCAACCCACCGTTTCATGTAGTCAGCATTAAACGACCTGTCGACGATATCCAACATATGACCGTAAAACAGTCTTAAGTTGGCTGGTAGTTTGATGACGCGACGCAGCGAGCCCTGCCCGTTCATCGGTGGTGAACGGGGCACGCGTTGGAAAGCGGAATCCCAATCCCATGGTAGATACAACACTTTGCCGTCGGGGCGAACATAAAGTCGAAAATTGTGAGGGCTTGCCCCTGTGAAAAACGCGTCGGCGGGTCCGACTAACGACTGGTAGGCTGCGGTTCGCATCCACTGATCAATGTCCATTACTTCGCGCGTCGCTTCGTGCAACGACTCGATGTCTTCGCCAAGCGCCTTGTTCAGTGCGATAATCGAGTCGAAGTTGTCCCGTGTGCGATTGCTAGTAATCAGGTTAACCCAACGGTAAGCTTCTTTGTCATCCCCGAAGTCTTGGAAATCGAAGCCCATATTCCCATTCGGCGTGTGGTGCCCACCGGCTCGTTTTAGACTCTCTGGATCTCCATCGACGGTCGACGTCGCCCACCGTATCACCTCATACTCGAAGAGCGTGCCATCGCTTCCGTTCTCAAACTGCGAATTCAAATAGACTTCGTCGAATGCGGCCATTCGAATGGTGGCTTTGGCCGTGTGAATCGACTTCGGAGCGATAAAATGGACGATGTCGTCGTACATATTAGGGATATCTCCCGCACGGGACGCAATATGTTTGATCAAGATCTCATCCACACCAAGCACCGCATGGGTGCTGCGATCGACGGACACCTTTTGGTGGACGCCACGAAACAGTTGATCTGGATTGAAGAGAAGATTAAATCCCACACGCAATACGTCACGCCCGACAAAGCTGCCCTTGAGTCTCACCCCAACGTCATAGAAGACTTGATCATCGTGTACAACGGTGGCTCCCAGACGCTCGTTGCTCAATGAGTTGGTTCCCAAATGCAGGTGGTCCGAGTCGTCTTGAGTCATGATCAGCCGGAAGTTCTGCGCGTCGATGTAGTCGTTTTGTCCATCCTCAACAATGAACAAAGCTCGCGCTTCACGGCCTGCGTGCGGGATCGTTGTCAGGGCTCCTAAACTATCCTCTCCCTCGACATAAAACTGCACGACGGATGCCGCGTTCTGACCAGGAATTACCCCGGTAAATCGTCCAGCCTCGTTTCGGGTCATGGTCACGTCTTGCCATGATTCTCCGGATACTTGGTACCAGAGATTTACCGAAGTGACGTGATCGGGGTCGTCTGCCACGACAGAAACTGTCACGGGTTCGGACGGCTTGGGAAGAGTTGGGGAATGGCGAAGCTCGTCGTAAGTCGGGCCCGCATTGTCTAGATGGGTTGAGTTGATCGTGCCGGGTGTCCCGTGATTGTTTGGCGTTTCGAGTACGGTCGTTTGGGCCAGCCGATTGAAATAAAGACGAGAGTTGATTTGCTGAGAACCGGTCAGCCACTTTGCTCGAAACGAGATTTGGTACTCTGTTCCATTGGTGATCACCGCTTCGTTGGCCAATGTGGTCTCGATTTGGTTGCCTTGGTATTCCGTTGCACCCTTGGCAATGACGTGCAGCACATGATTGCCGTTGTCGTCGACGACTTGACTGTGTTGATGATTCCCAAGCAGCCGCCAATGCTCACTAGTGCCATCCGCAAAGCTGCCATTCTGAATCAACTCAACGGCTATACCACGGGGTTCCTCGATCACGCTAATGTCATCAATTAGCGCTTCGCCAGCACCATCCAAGAATCCAAAGGCAAATTCCTGCCATAAGCTTGGCTCGTTAGGCATTGCGGGTTTTGCAATACCGCGGTACGTATAATTTTGCCACTTTGAACGACTTGCCTCGTCGCTGGCGGACCATGACTCACCCCGTGAATTTTCTGCATCGGCATCGATCAACTCGAGGCTGGGGCCGGTGCCATCTGGCAAAACGTTCCAGTGGCCACCGTCGAAATAATGGACTGCGTCCGCTACGTTTTCGGCAGCATCCAATAACACGATCTGTTCGTTTCGGTTCGATAAGGTGCCTTTGAATCCACCGATGATGTTAGAAAGATGCGGGTGCTTTTCTCGTAAACGGATTGGGTCTTTTGCGACGACAAGATAGCCATCGGGCCGTATTGTTGTCGCATCTGGGAATTCGAACTGAACGGCGTCATCGAGTTTCCACCCGTCGAGTTCAATCGGTTGGTCGCCTCGATTGTACAATTCGATCCACTCTTCTTCGTTGACCTCGAACGAACTTGACGGAACGAGGGCCGACGTGTCGTGCGCAACAAACAACCTGGCACCAAACAGAACGTCAGTATTGCGAACGCTGCGCTGATGCACTTCGGCCGAGATGCGATTTGTCCCTTCAAGGAGGAAGTCGGCTGGGAAGTCAATTAAGTCGCTGATAGAGAGGGTGGATACCATGCGACTTGAAAGCGTGGTCGAGTCAACGGGGCCGTCGTCGATGTTGAAACGTAGAATCTCGCGGCCATTGAGGTAGAAGACGGCACCGTCATCGATCACATGTTGTAGCTGTATTCGATCGGCAAGGGCAATCTGTTCGGCGGATAGGTCGAACTCCGTTTCGAAATACGTCGTGATCACCGAATTCGTCCGGGGTCGCTCGAGTTCGGTCTGAATTCCGGGTGACGGAACCCGATTTGCGACGCCGAAAAAACCAGGTCCGGAATGCCAATTGCCGCCCTCGGGGTGATTTGCCGCCTGCCAACCCGTGGGCAGCGGATCGCCGGACTCATTGTACCTCCAATGATGATTGAAACTTACGACTTCCGTCCGCGTTACGTCCGGTGGAGTCTCCCGCCGATAAGGAGTCGGTCGGGAATGATACATGATTTCGTTGATGACAATTTCCGAGTGAAAGGCAAAATCGTTGGGCTGGCCTGGGGTGGGACCGGTCGGCTGTTGCCAGGTTCCGATTCCATCAGGTGACCGACCCAGAAGATTGGCATCGACGAGGGCCGCATCCAAAACAGTCGCGCCATCGTTCGCAAAAAGAAACGTTCGATCACCGGATTCAAGTCCAAAACCGAGGGCCGTATCAGTCATCGACCACGCAGTGTGAGGGGCCAGCCGCGAAGCGGGTGGGAATGTGTATTCGGTGTCATGTGCGGACGATTTCAGCGTTAATCCGCCCAGCTCAACGGGTTGATTCCCGAAATTGAAAAGTTCGAGAAACGATGAATCATCGGCGCCGCTGACTTCGTTGATGGATACCGTCGGGGAAACGGGGGTCGCATCCTCGATAACCGTCACGCCAATCATTGTTGGATCAATCAAGAGGTCCTCATCAGAGGCCTGTCGATTGAGTCCATGGATGGCCAGCAGGTTCTCGCCCTTGTTTAATAATTCCGGTCGACTGAGCAGATCAAACGATTGCGGCACGCGTGCCCCCGAACGTGGGGCCGAGCCAGTTGCAGAAGAGTTCCAGCTGAGCAGGCCGTCTTCACCGTCTCGGCCGGGTGCACGGTGGCTTGCCCATTCCACTCCGTTCAAATAGGCGACGAATCCATCGTCGTACCGCATGCGCATCTCAAGCTGCACGAAATCGTTGACGCTACGGTCCAACTGAAACGGCACTCGGATGTAGACGGACGAGTTGACGTCGATCATTGGCATGGGCGCTTGTCCGTTGGGGGGTGCGACCAAATCCAGGCCGATGAATGGATCCATGTCGGCGTTTCCATCCAGGTCAAAGCCAACTCCCGTATTTCCAACTAGCCACGCACTATCGTCAAAATCGTTTTGCGTCCAGCTCGTACCCAAACCGTCGTCGATCGGCACGAGTGCAGTGACAGGACTTGAGCGCGCGATGAGCTCGCTGTATTGGAAGGTTCCGATTTGGATTTCGTTATTGGCACCGGGCGTACCACCTACGATCGAACTAAAACTCCAGTTCTTGGCCAGTTGGCTGTTGGAGTTCCTTTCATTTAGCTTTTCCAAAGACGCTCCTGACCCGTCGGCAGCTATCGGCCAATCACCGCGGTCGTCGTATTCAACGACATTCATCAGGCGATCGTTATTGTCCCTTAGTTCGATCCGTTCTCCGCCATTGCTGAGCTGACCTTTCCAAGGCCCGTGCACGGTTGGGACGCCGGCTTTCGCTTCCAAAACGGAAGGGTTAATTCCGACGACCAGCAGGCGGCCACCCTCAATTACAGTCCCCGGTTCAAAGGTGTATTCCACGCCGCCCGTTATGTGCCAGCCAGAAACGTCCATGTCGACCGACATTTGATTTCTGAGCTCGATGAACTCCATCGTCGCGTCTTCATCGACAGGGTTGTACATGATTTCATTAAACACCACCGTGCTATCAAGTACTCGCCGACTTTCTAGTCGTTCGTGCGCTAATCGCCATGTTGCGCGATGGCGAAGCGTAGAAGGCCGTGCGAAGAAAGTACGAAATGCCATGGGGGGGTGCTCCAAAGGTTTTCGACGAAAGCCGAAACTGATTGTAGCCCAACTTGGAGGAAACGCGCACGCAAACCCGCGTTGGCATACTTGCTTAAGGGTAGAACAGTGCGATTCAACAAAGTGTGGCCAATGCCATCGTAACCATTGCAGTTTTCCGCGCCTAACGGAATGTTGGGCGAAACGCCGACAACCGTGGAATCCCGTAGGCCTGTAGGGTGACGACAGCTTCGAAGCAGGATCTCCTTAGCGGTAGATTGGCACCCCAGAACCATCTGGATCCTGCTTGGGTCACGGAGCAAATGGCCGGTGAAGCCTTACCGGAGAGTAAGCGCGATGGTGTTGATGAATCACAGTCGATTGGTGCGGCAGGGGTACCTTTCAAACAGGATCTCTTGATTGTTAGGTACCCGGCCCAGAATTTTTTGAAGAGGGAAAGTCTCCCGGTAAATCTTCTACTTCAAATATTAGTGGCCCGCATATCTACAGAATTGGGTACACCATCGCCGGCAGCGACTAGCTGAAGACGATATCCGTCATGTTAAGACAGCTTGTTGATTAACCGCAGGCACTTCTTAGTACACTCTTGATTAGTACACTCTGATTAGTACACTCTGAAAACATCTGACTTGTGAGATGACATTATGAGGTTCGGGTTCGGAAGAAGTGTCCACGATCGAAGAAGTGTCCACGATCATCGCTTTTGGCTGGTGGAAGCAGCCGCAAAAAAGGTGGGACGAACTCGCCTTCAAGAGGCGTTCCGGAAGCACACCTTCGTCTACGGGACGGAGGGAATAGGGAGCAACATTGTAAGTGGTCTGAAGCGGTGGGCGGCGAGGCCGCACAGGAGCACCTCGGAGCTCGAAGCTGATGGGTACAACGTCCAGACGCGTTCTCACCTGGATCGTGAGGCGCGCCATGCGCAGCGACCACACCCGCCAGGCCTGGCTTCGTTAGAGCCGGTTCACGAAAGGCTGGCCTTGGAAGACACGCGGGGCGTTCCCTGGCATCTCAAACCGTCGGAACATACAAACCCCTTCAACGTCCGCAAGGTCCTGGAGCGCGAACTAAACCTCTTCGATCCAGGCCGCCGAGCTAATTTCTACATCGACAGCGGCTGCCAGATGATGGACTTCTATTACGGCAAGGCGGGTACGTATCTGCATAAGAAGAGAGACCCCGTAATTGCCGAGTTCATACATCATGCAATGGGTTTCGCGGCGCCCTTCTCGATGGTGGAGAGCGGACGCCAGGCCTATATGCGCGAGTTCAAGACAAGCGTCGAAGGCTACGACAATGACTCTCCGTCGAAAGCTCGGTACAACGATCTCACGGCTACCAAAGAAATGTCCCGACTCATTCGATGGGGGATCAGCACATTTGGCGGAACTTTGGTGTTTGAAGGGCGCGAGGTCTACTACAGCCAAGTATTCAGAACTAATCCGCCCAGGATTGGAGATACGGATCTCGAGGCGCGGGAATTGTTTCAGTACTTCGAGCCGGGGGCAAGCGCGGTTCCCTTCGACAAGGGCAGTATCTTGTTCCATTGGTGCGGCACGCAGACCGTGCCAACAAAAGTCCACTTCCTAACGAATTGGACCTGGGCCAACAACGAGACGCACAAGCCAGCTAATATCGCGAAGCCGTCATTTGCTCGGGACGCTTCACTGCTCCCCATTTGGGATAACTTCGCCGCCCTCCCTCCATCGCTTACCCATTACAATTTGGACGTCATCGCCGATCAGTTGTCTCAATTGAGGCCGGCATAGGAGCGGCTTCACGGCGATGATGCGCGGCGGCAGCTCGTCGCATGCCAGAAAGGGTCCAGTGACCACCGATCGCGGCAGCAACTTCCAGTCCACGTTGCTCTCGGATCCTCGTCAGTGCCGCGTGCCGTTACCTGTGGGGTGTCCAAGGTGGGATGCCGACCTTCGTGCAGGCTCTTCGGATCGCCACCTGGACAGCTTGGGTAGAGGTATCGTCTCCCCGACAGTTTCGTGGTGTCCGTGCGCATCATGGCGTTGGAGTGAAAGCCAACGAGACGTTCTCCCGCCAATTGCGGTTGATACCTGACGCCAATCCGTGAGCGGCTTGAATAGTTTGGCTATGCTGCCTATTTTGCGGGAAAAGCGGCTCCCGTCCCCGTTTGTCCCCCTACCTACGAATCCGGGGAGCGAAGACGGCCGGCACACCCCACATTCCGGTTAAATTTTGTTGGAGCTGGCTTTTCAAGAGGGTGTTGGGTACGATGACCGCCGCGTTGCGTAAATAGGTCCAATGGGTGGTTTGAGGGAGATCGGCGGATGGACCATGATTTCAGGGAAATGATCGCGGTGAGCGACCCGCGCCTCAAGCCGATCTTTTTTTCGCCTTTCGACAGCGGGAAAGGTTGGCATGACTTCCTGGTTAAAGAATTTGGCCAATCTCCCAGTATCAAAACCCTCGCATTGGCCGCCGGCCAGCCAGAACGCTACTTTCAATCGCTCTACATTGCATGCTGGGTGTACCAGCCAGTCGTCAAAGGGACTTTTCTGATCTCTTACGAGACACTCCCTCATTCACCAAAAGGGGTTTGGGACGCCGTTAACAACCTAGCCGGCCGTTGGTCCAGTCACCTGGGTACGCACAGCAAAACCCTGACTGGGCACTCTGCGTCGGAGGTCGAACGGCCTGAATGGCGTATCCCTGGGATCGGCGTTAAGCTCCGCCCATTGGCTTCCGGCAGGGCGAGCTTTAAGTTTGTCCAAGGCGGTAATGAACTCTTAGTCCAGAATATCAAGTTTGATGGTGATCAAACCCACACTGGTACGGAGTATACCGGGCGAGGCTATCTCATGCTCAAGATGGAGGGGCATCTTGCGCACACCCTCAATCATCTGGTGGCCTTCCAACACAAGGGCAAGGGTAAGTTTGGAAAAGTCTTCAATAATGCCCTTGCTGACCTCGCCACCCAAGAAGATCATCTCAATATCATTAAGGCCAACGAATATGCAAACGGCTGGAACGCCGTCATCAAGGCTGTCGCTGGTAGCAAGGCATCGACACTTACAACCTCTCCCGCAACGCTGGCCCACGATGTGGTTGCTGAACTTTGTGGTGTCATCTGGTCGAAGGAGACCAAAGTAAAAGGGCAACTCCACGCCAGATACAATTTTTTCAACCCGTCCAAGACACCAGAGTCGATTTCGAGAGATGTCTACTGTATGGACAACTCGGATGTCGGCGTGATCCTCGAATACCTGTTAGAGGAAGCTCAAAAAGAACAGGTGATTGAGAGCACTCGCATCAACGAAGTGTTCAAGGAGATGCGCCAGTACAAGGACGAGGTTAAGTCAATTATCAGGTCGCTCCAATCAGACCGTGGACGACACTCGCGCTTCGCCAGCGAGGTCATCATTCGAGCCCCCGAGCTCGATGCCGAGCTCAGCCAGCTGATGGACGTCATCACGAGCCATCACCCCGGGGGGAGATTTCATCGTCAGCCTTACAGGATTTGAGGCGAGCAGCGGGGATGGGAGCCATTTTCCTGACAGCTTCGGCAGGCTTGGCTAGCGCGGTTCCCATTGAGTGCTCGTCTCGCGTTATTGCTGGACGTAGTTGTTGCCGCCGCGGTTACATCGCTTTGACCTCTGTTTCGGAATAGAAGCCAAGGATTCATTGACGCGTCGATCGCGGTTGGTAACTGATGCCGAAAGCGTGAGCGGGTACATAGTTCTAGATTGTGGGATGCGGTTTGGTTGACATGCCAGCCCTGCGGACGGCCCAATTGATGGTTGATCCAGCCTCTGCCGGGACTTCTAGATCCGGTCTGTACGTAGCTGTAGAAAGGACTATTTCCGCAACCGCTTTCTACCCAGAAAGACACCGGCTAATCCAAGCAAGCCCCAAATCAACACCGAACCCGGCTCCGGCAGCACATTCGAGGATGATGAAAGACTTGCGACTCAAAAACCAACGTTGAAGGGCTCGGTGCTGTGGGATTTGGGGGCCGGCACGATGACGTCTCCCAATCGGAGGAGTACCAAAAGTCGCCGCGGGAACCGCGAGCATTTCAAGCCACGTGATTCGTCAAGTCCCACTCTGTTTCCTCATCGTCGAAGACATTACCCGCCAGTCCCATAATGCCGTAAGCGTTCAAACCAACGGCTTGCGTGACGTCCGCCGAGCCTTGCCAAAACTTTGTTTATACACGGCTGTCTTGTCGGCTGTGTCGCCTGTTACGGCGGTCGGCTCCGAACCATCCGATGTCGAATAAACGAAATACGTCCCGCTCACGGGATCGCGATTTCTTTCTGAACCAGTAACTTGCGTTACACTCTAGGCAGAGAAAAGTTGTGAAGACGGTTGTGTACGGGAAGGGTTGACCAGGTGATTCTGGCAAGCACGATGGAGAAACGGAGAAACCAAATGTTGCGATTCTTGACTTTGTTCGTATTGCTTGGAGTCGCCCTTGAGGCTTGTGGGCAAGAGGCCCCATCGAAAGCCGAGTTGCGAGAGTCGCGATCGGTGAAGTCTTCGGTGGATCATCAGCCGTCGTCGACTTTGATGTGTGCGGACGGAGGGTCGCTGGTTGCAAAGGTGGCTCTGCGGATCGAGATGCTCACTCCTATCGTGGGGACCGAACGATGGGACTGGTGGCAGGCCCGCACCGCGCAAGTCCCAGGGGAAGAACCGTTATGGGTCACCACCATGTCGGAGACCGGCAAAAAGGTATCGCACGATTTTCACGACATCTTTCAGACGGTAAGCCGAGATGGTGGCAAGAACTGGAGCGAGCCAACGATCATCCCTTCATTGAAGCGAGCTAAACAGGACGATGGCTTCGAAGTGGCGATCGGCGACCTTTCGCCGACCTGGCACGCAAAGTCAGAAGTAGTGCTCACTACCGGCAAGACCTTCAACTTTGAGGGGGGTAAACGCGAGATCTTCACTCGAGAGAAAGTCTCCTACGCGGTCATGAACCCGGAGAGCGGCGAATGGGGGCCGATGAAGTTTTTGGTCATGCCGGACAAGGATCACTCGGGCAAGGCCATCGTCGCTGCGAATGCCGGCAACCATCAGCGTGTCGATCTGCTCAATGGCGACATCCTCCTCCCGGTCCGCTATCAGAGAGGCGCCGAACGTCGCAACTATACGAGTGTGGTGGTGCGCTGTGGATTCGACGGCGAGACTTTAACTTACAAGGAACATGGTTCGGAGTTGAACATACCGCAGGACCGAGGTCTCTACGAACCGTCGCTGACCGAATTCGAAGGAAACTATTACCTGACCCTGCGGGCCGACCACTCCGCGTTCGTGACCAAGGGCGTGGATGGAATCCATTTTGAACCCATTCGTGAATGGAAGTTCGACGATGAGACACTCCTGGGTAGCTACAACACGCAACAGCATTGGCTCACGGCCGGAGGGGGACTGTTTCTGGTCTACACCCGCAAAGGGGCGGACAACGACCACGTTTTCAGACACCGCGCGCCGTTGTTTATTGGGCAGGTCCATCCCGAAACGCTGCGTGTGATCCGTGCCACCGAACGCATCCTCATCCCGGAGAACTATGCCACCCTGGGGAACTCAGGGGTCTGCCGCCTTAACGACCACGAGAGCCTGGTGAGCTGTGGCGAAGGGCTCATCCGGCTCGGTAAGCGCAACGGTGAGGTGAACCAGGTGCATTTCGTGAAAGTGACTGCAGAGAAGTAGCCTGTTGCTCGATGGCTACGAAGATTTTGGAACCGTCGTGGCCATGTTGCGCCGGCTTGTTCTAAGCTCAGCTAGCATCTAGGATATTCCGATTCTGGGGGCCGCCCTGCTGTGTTGTGGCAACTTGGCACCCCCCCCCTTTCATCTTTCCCGTTTTTGGGAACGTACATGCTTCTTCAAACTCATTGAGGTGCATCACTCATGACTGCCCCGACGTCAATTCTCACGGATAAACTGCACGAGTACCCGCAACAAGATGTGATTGACGGGGCGGGCGGAGCATCGGATTCGATTCTCGATGACTGCCTCAACAAGCACGACGGGGTGCTGCAACTCCTGCACCGCTACGCCGGCCGGACATTTTGTACGCCAGGTAAACGCCTCCGCCTTGATGAGGGGTCGTACTATCCGAACTACATGAACGGTACGGGGCTCGATGAAATCTGGATGGGTTGCACCGTCCCCATCGTGACAGGTGTCATCGACACACGTACCAATAAGGCACCGTTTCGCGAAGGTGAATCGCACGTCCTCACTCCAAACGGGCAAGTGATCTCACTGCAGGATTTGATCGTCGCCAATCCCGCAGCGGTCATGGGTCAGAAGATAACGGCATTTGCGAAGTCGCTTTTCGGTGATCCAACCTGGCCGATTGTTTCCAAGAAGTTCGATAATCTGAATCCGATCCCGCATCACCTGCACTGGTCAAAATGGGAAGTCTACGACATCAACTCCTTCGATAACCCGGGAGTTGATCCGTCGCATTACCACACTACCGCCATGGGGCTCTATCCCTATGTCACGAAGGATGATTTCCTGGAGTGCATGAAGCGCTGGGGAGAAGGCGATTATAATGGGGTTCGGTATCTGTCGCCGCACACCATGATGCATCTTGATGACGGCTTCGTGATGCCG